>JBAWHL010000108.1:0-3521 GCA_049593815.1 Ilumatobacteraceae bacterium
ACCAAGGCCTCCTCCGCCACTCCTGACGCCCCCGCCGCGGCCCCCACCGCCCCACCCCCTCTTCCGAAAAATGTGTTGGTCGTTGCGCCCAGCGCAACGAAATCCGCACATTTCCGACGTTGCGTCCCAGCGAATCCCGAATTGTGTGCCGCTCGTGTCGCTCAGCGCGACGAACGGCACGTTTCTCGGGGGGTTCGGGGTGTTCGGGGTGTGAGGTGCAGTGGGGTCAGGAGCGGCAGGCGGCGACGAGGTGGGCGACGACGTCCGCGAGGGGGACGTCGACGCGGTCGCCGGTGCGGCGATCCTTGACCTCGATGGTCGGGGCGTCCTCGTCGGCGACGCCGCGGCCGACCACGGCGATCGTGGGGACGCCGATCAGCTCGGCATCCTTGAACTTCACGCCCGGTGACGGGCCGACACGATCGTCGAGGAGCACCTCGAGCCCGGCGGCCTCGAGGTCGGCAGCGAGCTGCTGACCAGCGGGATGTTGCGGCCCGTCGGCCTTGCCGGCGATGACGACGTGAACGTCGGCAGGGCTGATCTCACGGGGCCACACCAGACCGATGTCGTCGTGCGTTGCTTCCGCGATCGCGGCGAGACACCGGGTGACACCGACGCCGTACGAACCCATCGTCGGAGTGGCGGGACGTCCGTTCTCGTCCTGGACCGACAGCCCGAGCGCCTCGGCGTACTTGCGGCCGAGCTGGAAGATGTGACCGATCTCGATGCCGCGGGCGATCTCGACCTCGGATCCACAGTTCGGGCAGACATCGCCGTCGCGGATCTCCGCGGCTTCGATCGTGCCGTCGGCGGTGAAGTCGCGGCCGGCGACCAGACCGATCACGTGATGGTCGCGACGGTTCGCTCCCGTGATCCATGCCGAACCCTCGGCCACGCGTGGATCGAGGAGGTAGCGGATCCCCGACGAGTTCTCCGACCCGAGGACTCCCGGCCCGATGTACCCCTTGACCAGGGATGGGTGCTCCTTGAAGTCGTCGTCTCCGAATGGCTCGACCTCCGCGGGGGAGACCTGCGCCTCGAGCCGCTTCATGTCGACCTCGCGGTCGCCGGGCAACCCGATTGCCAACGCCTCGGACGTGCCATCTGGGTGGCGGAGTTTCACGA
Organism: Ilumatobacteraceae bacterium; assembly: GCA_049593815.1. Lineage (GTDB taxonomy): Bacteria > Actinomycetota > Acidimicrobiia > Acidimicrobiales > Ilumatobacteraceae > Sva-07. Next base: position 1,126 of record JBAWHL010000108.1, read on the forward strand.
CGACGTTCTTCAACGTGTCCGCGGCGGACCAGTCGCGGTCGGGGTGACGCATCCCTTCGTCGGCGTTGACGAACTCCACGAGCGTGCCGATCGTCGGTGTGCCGGGCGTGTGGTGTTCGACCGTCTCGTTCAGGCCGTCGAACGGGACTGCAGGGGGTGCGGGGGTGACGACCGCTTCGACGTTCGCCGCGAAGTCACACGACGTGCACCGGATGTAGGTGTCCTCGCCGACGTCCATCGGTGCGAGGAACTCCTCGGAGGCGGAGCCTCCCATCGCGCCTGACATCGCGGAGACGATGACGTACGGGAGGCCGAGCCGGTCGAACAGCGAGATGTAGGCCGCGCGGTGGTTGTCGTAGGACGCCTGCAGGCCCTCGTCGGTGAGGTCGAAGCTGTAGGAGTCCTTCATCACGAACTCGCGTCCGCGCAGCAGCCCAGCGCGTGGGCGAGCCTCGTCGCGATACTTGGTCTGGATCTGGTAGATCGACAGCGGCAGATCCTTGTAGGACCCACAGACGTCCTTCACGAGCAGGGTGAACATCTCCTCGTGGGTCGGCGCGAGCAGGAAGTCGGCGCCCTTGCGGTCCTGCAGGCGGAACAGGTTGTCGCCGTACTCGGTCCAGCGCCCCGTGGCCTCGTACGGTTCGCGGGGGAGCAGCGCGGGGAAGTGCACTTCCTGCAGTCCGGCGGCGTCCATCTCCTCACGCACGATGCGTTCGACGTTGCGATACACCCTCCAACCCAGCGGCAGCCAGGAGAACCCACCAGGGGCCGCGCGCCGGATGTATCCGGCACGAACGAGGAGGCGGTGGCTGGCGACCTCGGCGTCAGCCGGGTCGTCTCGCAGGGTCCGCAGGAACAGGGTCGACATCCGAAGCACGCAGTGAATGTATAGGTGCGGGGTGCGCCGAACAGACTGAGTAGCCGACTTCGGTACGACGAGCGGGACGGACCGCGGCTCGCCGACCCGCCGGGGCGGCCCTGTCCAAGGGGCCGATCGCGCTGCTATGATCAAGGGTCCATTTGGTTTGGTACCGAAAGGCGTGGGGCTGAGCCCCACGCCTTGTTTGTTGAAAGGAGGCAGTTCGTATGAGCGCATCAAGCGAGATCGACCGCATGCATGCAATCGTCGGACCCATCGCCTCCGACCTCGACCTCGACGTCTACGACATCGAACGTCGCGGTTCGACGATCCGCATCACCCTCGACACGCTCCCCGGATCCGAGAGCGGGATCTCCCTCGACTCGATCTCGTTGGCGACGCGCCTGATCTCCCGTGAACTCGACCACGAGGACCCGATCGCCGGGCACTACACCCTCGAGGTGACGAGCCCTGGCCTGGAGCGCCAACTGCGCACCCCCGCTCACTTCCAACGTGAAGTGGGCAAGGTGGTCAACGCCCGCCTCCGCGACCCGAACGCAGACCCTCGCCGCTTGCAGGGAACGCTCACGGCCGCCGACGAACGAACCGCCACCCTGCTCCTCGACGACGAGACCGAACGCACGGTCGACATCAGCGAGATCGACAAGGCCCGCACGGTCGTCGATTGGGGCCCGAAGCCGAAGCCGGGCAAACAGCCGGCATCGAAGAAGAAGTCCGGCGCGAAGACCGCGACGGGCGCGAAGAACACGAAGAACACGACCTCGACGAAGGAGACGCAACCGTCATGAGCAACCTCGACATGAGCGAGGCCATCGGCATGTTGGCCCAGGAGAAGGGCCTCTCCGAGGACGCGCTCCTGCACGTGCTCGTCGACGCGCTGGCCTCGGCCTACAAGCGTCGCCCCGATGCCGCCGACGAAGTGGTCGTCGAAGTCAACCCCGAGACGATGGAGTTCTCCTTCATCGCCTATGACGTCGACGAAGACGGCAACTGGGTCAACGAGCGCGACGACACACCGAAGAAGGAAGAGCTCGGCCGCATCGCTGCGCAGACCTTCCGTCAGGTGATGAGCCAGCGCATCCGTGAGGTCGAGTCCGAGCGCAAGTTCGAGGAGTACGCGAACCGCGAGGGCGACATCGTCACCGGCATCATCCAGCGCACCGACGCCCGCTACACGCTGCTCGACCTCGGTCGGGTCGAGGCGCTGCTGCCCCAGGCCGAGCAGGTTCCGTTCGAGCGTCCGGCCCAGGGCGACCGCCAGAAGGCGTACATCGTCGAGGTCCGCCGCACGCCGAAGGGCCCGCAGATCGTCGTCTCGCGCACCCACCCGGGTCTGATCAAGCGCTTGTTCGAGTTGGAAGTGCCAGAGATCGCCGACGGCATCGTCGAGATCAAGGCCTGCGCCCGTGAACCAGGGCAGCGCACCAAGATCGCCGTGTATTCCAACGACACCAACGTCGACCCCGTGGGGGCCTGCGTCGGAGCGCGTGGCGGTCGGGTCCGGATGGTGGTC
>JBAWHL010000109.1:0-10269 GCA_049593815.1 Ilumatobacteraceae bacterium
CGTGTGCTGCTCGCCGTGGCCGATCGGGCGTCGGACGTGCTCGAGACGGGATTGCGCGATGCTGGGCACACGGTCACCTCGTTGATCGCGTATCGGACGGTCGCACAACAGCCCGACCGGGCGACGCTCGACGGCATCGACGCGGTGTTGTTCGCGAGCGGGTCGGCGGTCGAGAGCTGGTTCGACGCTCTCGGCGCACAGTGCCCACCCATCGCGGTCGCCATCGGGCCATCGACCGCCGCGACGGCCCAGCGATTGGGGCTCAAGCTCAGTGCCGTGGCGGCCGATCATTCTCTTGACGGACTCGTGACGGAACTCGAACGCCAGGTTGCCGTTGCCGGCCACGGCGGGATGTAGCCGCCGCGGAGTCGTCACGCCGGTGTCGTCGGAACCCGTTCCGACGGTCATCGGTCCGCCGACCTGCAAGAATCAGAAGAGATCGAGAACGACAACGTGAGGAGCAAGGTGGTCGGACCAAGCGGGAAGCGGCGAACTGCCGCTGCCGTCGTCGGTATCGCGTGCGCGGGGTTCATCCTGAGCGCGAGCGCGTCCGGTGTCGATGCGCGCCCGACCGTCGTCCTCGAACAGGCTGCCGAGGGCAGCGCCACGGGCGCGATCGGAGCTTCTGCGCCGGCGGGCCAGGGCCTCGGGGCGGACCCGAGCGTGTCCGGCGACGGCCGATTCGTCACCTACGCGGGTCTGCCCGCTGGCGGCGACGCCGCAGCGGCTGCAGCGGCCGGCGACACGCGCACCTCCACCGTCTACCTCACCGACCGCGAGTCCGAGCAGACGATCGAGCTCACGCCGGTCCCCGATGGCGTGCGCAGCGGAAACTCGATCAATCCCGCCATCTCCGGCGACGGATGCAACGTCGCCGTCGTCACCGAGTTGCCACTCGACGTGTTCCGCGACGACGACACCGGCGACCGGTGGGACGTCTACCGCATGCGTCTGCCTGCATGTGGCGGTTCGGACGGTGCGTGGGAGTTGGTCTCCACTCGTTCGGACGGCTCGGGCCTCGCTCGAGACGACGTCAACGTCATCGACCCGCCAGCGGTCTCGCGCGCTGGCACGGTCATTGCCTACACCCACCCGGCCGTGCAGCTGTTCGACGTGACCGGACTGACCAGTGTCAGCCTGGTCGACCTCGAACAGCCGATCACGAGCCCGACGCGCTCGACGCTCGTGGCCGGCACGCCGATCAAGTCGCCCGACACACAGTTCGTGCACGCGGGCATCGACCAACCGGCGATCTCGGGCGATGGCCGGTTCGTCGCCTACCGATCCGACGCGGCGTCGACCGAGGCCGTGCCTGGGTGGGGCGCCGGCCAAGTCGCAGGGGGCCCGGCGACCCGCCAGGTGTTCGTCTGGGACCGCAACGAACCCGATCCATTCAGCGCCGTGCACTTGCTGTCCGTGCGCACCGATGGTGAACCGACACAGGTCGGTGCGTCGGATCCGGCGATTTCGCGTGATGGTCGCGTCGTGGCCTTCACCAGCGCCGATGTCGGGCTCGTCCCGGCCGTGTTCCCGCCGTGTGCCGAGGGCTGCCCGAGCCAGGTCTACCGAGTCGATCGCGACACCGACGAGAACAACTGGTTCGACGAGCCATCGCGCACCTCGATCACCATGGTCAGCAGCGAGCCCGGAAGCGATCCGGTCGTCGCCGGAACCGCACCGTCGTCACAGCCCGCGCTGAGTGCCGATGGGCAACTCGTCGCGTTCATCACCAAGGCGTCGAATCTGCAGCTGGTCAAGGCATCCGGCGGGGGCGAGCCGAACGACGGCGACCTGCTGATCGCTGATGCCGAACTCGGCACGCTCCGGCGAGTCACGATGCTGGCCGACGGCGTGCAACCGGCAGTCGGGGCGCACTCGAGTCCGCAGCTGAGCGACACGGGACGAACCACGGTCTTCGACACGCTCGCCGGACCACAACTGATCCCCGGTGGTGTCGCCGGACGTCAGGTCGTCGCGACGACCACCGAGCCCGAGCTGGCATTCGCCGAAGCCGACCTCGGCAGCACCCTCGTGAACCTGACCAGTGACGAGTGGTACGTCGCCGTGATCAACAGGGGACCCACGACGTTCACGCCGAACAAGATCACGGTCTCGGACCGCCGATTCACGGTGAACCAGGAGAACAGCACCTGCGCGCTGGGAGCGCCCGTCCCGCCAGGATCGGACTGCACCGTTCGGCTCACGTTCACCCCGTACACACCGGGTGTCGCCACGGCGACGGTCACCGTCTCCGAGGGCGGGTTCCAGGCGGTCAGCGTGTCCACGACAGTGCGGGGTGCCGGCGGCGAACCCACCCTGCGCACCGAACCCGCCGGCACCGACCTCGGCCAGGTCGTGATCGGCCAGATGAGCACGGAGCGCGTCTTCGACGTTCGCAACATCTCGCTCGTTCCGTCCGCCGTGTCGAACATCCGGCTCGCCGGTGAGGGTGCCGATGACTTCGTCGTGACGTCGGACAGCTGCCGCGGCAAGACACTCAACCCGCAGTCCACGTGCAGCGTCGGCGTCACGTTCGCTCCGACATCGCCGGGGCACCGTTCCGCGCTGGTGATCGTCGAGACCACGACCGGGCAGTACACGTCGATGGTCGCGGCGGGCGACGGCCGCTTCGCCGCCTCGCTGGGAATCGACCCGAGCGAGGTCGAAGCGGGTCGTGAGTTCCTCGCGTTCGGGACGGGATTCCCGCCCGACACCGATGTGTCGTTGCTGTTCGGCGACGACTCCGCCAACGCCACGCCAGCACGCACGAACGCGGAGGGGATGTTCCTGATCTACGTGCCCGTCGCGCTCAACGAGCGAGGTGGCACACGAACGGTCGTCGCACAGACAGCGGACGGCACGGTCGCCTCGGCGACGATCGACGTCATCGAGCAGTTCGATGCGGGGATCGGGATGCCGGGCTTCGGCCTCGGTTGACGTCAGTCGTCGGCCGGGAGGATCTGCCCGCCGACGTTGACGGCGTTCGTGCACGTCGATCGTGTCGCATCGCCGATCTCGTCGCACTTGACGGAGAACGTCACGTTGTCGCCCGGCTGGAGCCGGATCGGCGTGATCCGCGGCTCGAAGTACGACCCGCGCACGTTGTCGAGCCCCCAGATGAACACCGGCTCGGTGTTGACCAGCAACGTGGCGACGCCCTTGTCGTTGAACGGGTTCTCGATGCGCAGGTCGGTCATCTCGAAGACCTCGCCGTCGACCATCGTCGTCGACTGATCTGCGGTCTGGGTCAGCGGCGCCGCCACCGAGAGCCGGAAGAAGCCCGGCGTGGTCTCGACGTCCGTCGTTCCGGCATCCGTGACCGCTGTCGTGGTGGGCGCTCCGTTGGGCGTCGATGCCGAACTGACGGCGAACTCGCTCACTCGCTGGTCGATTTCGGTGTTCACCGCATCTTCGATCGTCGGCTCGACGACGCCGAACCAGGCGGCGACGAGACCGCCGAGGAGCGCAGCGACCGCGGCCGCTCGGGCGATCGCCACTCCCGGGATCGTCGGCGACTGGACCAGGGCCATGTCGGTGGCCACCGGTGGGTGACCTTGGCGTCCGGCCTCGACTTCGAAGTCGAGGGTGCGTGTCGCACGCCGAAAGACACCGCGACTCGCTCGCGCCTTGAGCCGGACGAGACTGGCGCCACCAGGTGCGACACCGACCGCGGGTGGGTCGAAGTCGCCGTCGACACGGTTGGAAGTGTCGACCAGATGCAGCCGACAGCTGGCCACGGTGTTGCCGTGGTTCTCGACCATGAACTCGTACGTGGCGCGGTGACGGGCACGTTGGACGGACTGGAGTGGGACGAGACGACAGTCGTCGAACTCCTCGATGGACACGGTCGCTTCGGCCACGACGGCGTCGTCGGAGTCGCCGAGCGGGATGACGCGGATGGAGATCGCGGTCGGGCCCGATGAGGTGGTCGGCAGCTCGGGAGGTGTGACCGTGATGTCCACGACCTCCTGCGATCCGCCGAAGAGCGTGAGGTTGCCACGGGACACCGATGTCCAGCTGGCGGTCAGCCCGGCCGGAACGATCGTGTAGGACTCGGTCGACTCGCCGAGGTTGTGCACGGTGAGCGGCAACGTCAGCGTGGAGCCGGGAGCGAGCGACACCTCGTCGTTGGAGAACCAGGCCTGGACAGACACGCCAGCACGCTACCGGTTCGGCGCTGACCGATCCCTGCACCGGGGTCGTTGAATGCCGTCGCAGGGGCACCGTTAGGCTCCCTCGAGTGGCAAGCCTCGAGAACGTGACTCCGTCGATGCGCCCACGGCGCCTTCGCCAGAGCCCCGCCATGCGCGATCTGGTCGCACAGCACCACGTGCGCGTGGACGACCTGATCGCACCGTTGTTCGTGCGTGAGGCGATCCTCGAACCGCAGCCCATCGCCTCGCTTCCCGGGGTGGTGCAGCACACGCGCGAATCGTTGCGGACCGAAGTGGCGGCGCTGGCCGACCTCGGGGTGAAGTCGGTCATCCTGTTCGGCATCCCCGAGACCAAGGACGCCGTCGGCAGCGGAGCCTTCGACCCGACCGGAATCGTGCAGCTCGCGCTCGCCGACCTTCGAGCCGACCTCGGCAACGACATGGTGGTGATGGCCGACCTCTGCGTCGACGAGTACACCGACCACGGCCACTGCGGCATCGTCGACGAGCACGGGTTCGTGGACAACGACGCCACGCTCGAGATCTACAACCGAGCGGCGATCGCGCAGGCGAGTGCGGGAGCGCAGGTCGTGGCACCCAGCGGGATGATGGACGGTCAGGTCGCGGCGATTCGCTCGGCGCTCGACGGCGCCGGGTTCACCGATGTGGCGATCATGGCCTACGCGGCGAAGTACGCCAGCGCGCTGTACGGCCCCTTCCGCGACGCGGTCGACGTGTCGATCGCAGGCGGTGGCGACCGGAAGGGCTACCAACAGGACTTCCGCAACGCCCGTGAGGCACAGCTCGAGATCGACCTCGACATCGACGAAGGTGCCGACATCGTCATGGTCAAGCCGGCGCTGGCCTATCTCGACGTGATCGCAGAGGCTTCGGCTCGTGTCGACGTGCCGCTCGCGGCCTATCACGTCAGCGGCGAGTACTCGATGATTCACGCCGCCGCGGACCGGGGCTGGATCGACGGTGATGCGGTCGCACTGGAACACCTGACCGCCATCAAGCGGGCCGGCGCCGACATCGTGCTGACCTACTTCGCTCGGTGGTTCGCCGAGTCCGTCAAGGCAGGAGTGATCGCATCATGACCACCATCCCGTTCTGTGATCCCGTCGCCTGCCCGGCGGCCGGCTGCGAGGCGACGGTGTGCACCGGCGCAGGGGTGCCGTCCAACACCACGCTCTTCGATCGGTCGCGCCGTGCGATCCCCGGTGGCGTGAACTCGTCGATCCGCGCGTTCAAGGCGGTGGGCGGTGAGCCCTACGTCGTCGCGAGAGCGGCGGGAGCGACGATCACCGACGTCGAGGGCACCACCTACTTCGACCTCGTGCAGAGCTATGGCGCGGTCATCCTCGGCCACGCCCACCCGGCGATCACTCGGGCCGTGCAGACCGCCGTCGTCGACGGCACCTCGTACGGGGCGCCGACACCGCGCGAGATGAAGCTCGCCGAGGCGATCTCGGAGCGCGTCGCGAGCTGCGAACGAGTGCGTCTCATGAACTCGGGCACCGAAGCGACGAGCACGGCGATCCGCCTCGCCAGGGGTGTCACCGGCCGTGACCGCATCGTGACCTTCTCCGGGAACTTCCATGGCGCGACCGACGCGCTGTTGGTCACCGGTGGCAGTGGCGTCGCGACGCTCGGCCTTCCCGGCACCGCCGGAGTTCCCGACGGGGCGGTCGCAGCGACCATCGTCGCTCCGTACAACGTCGTCCCGGAACTCGACGATCGGGTCGCTGCCGTCATCGTCGAGCCGATCGCGGCCAACATGGGCGTGGTCGCACCGGCGCCCGGCTTCCTCGCCGGGCTGCGGGCTGAATGCGACCGAGTCGGTGCGCTGCTGATCTTCGACGAGGTCATCACCGGGTTCCGCGTCGGCACGGGGGGTGCACAGTCCAAGTACGACGTGCGCCCCGACATCACGTGCTTCGGCAAGGTCATCGGTGGCGGCCTCCCGATCGGGGCGATCGGTGGATCCGTCGAGGTGATGGAACACCTGTCACCCCTCGGCCCCGTCTTCCATGCAGGGACGTTGTCCGGCAACCCCATCGCCACGGCCGGCGGCCTGGCGGCCCTCGAGGAACTGACACCTGACGTCTACATCGAACTGATGGCGCGGGCACGCCACCTGAGTGCATTGCTGCGCGACGCGTGCGCGGCGGCCGACTTCGACGCGTCGTTCCCGGTGGTCGGCACCTTGTTCGGCATCGTGTGCGGCTCGGACGCGGGGACCGTGCAGAACTTCGACGACGCCAAGCGAACCGATGAGCGCGCGTACGCGGCGTTCTTCCAGGCGATGCTCGCCGAGGGGGTCGCGATGGCGCCCGGTGCCTACGAGGCGATCTTCGTCGGGCTGGCACACACCGACGAGGTGATCGCCGACATCGCCGACGCGGCACATCGAGCGGCTGGAGCTGCCCGCGCGGCGCTGTCGGGCGTCGATACTGTCAAGCCGTGAGGGAGCGGTGAGGCAACTCTTCAACTGGCGGTTCGTCGCTGCAGTCGGTGCGATGGCACTGCTGGCGTTGCTCGTGCGCGCCGTGTTCGTCGAGGACGATTCGATCGCGACCGTCATCGAGGCGACGGTCGTCGAGCGACAGATCGACCTGATCGAACCGGTCGTTGCCGTCACGCAGGCCGATGAGTTCGAGGTGGGACGAAACAGGGTCACGTCCGGCTTCCTCGATCTCACCCTGGACACCGGGCGCGTCGTGCGCGTCGCACCCGGCACGCTCGGGGAGATCTCCTGTACCGATCTCGACACCGAGAACTCCTGCGTGCTGCTCGCGGACATGCTCGGCGACGCCGTCATCTGGTTCGCGCTGTTGCCGCAGGCGCCTCGTGCGACGGTCGAGTTGCCGCCGATCGTCGACCTCCAAGACGGCCAGGCGGTGTTCGACAACGGGTGGCTGATCCCGTACGCGCCCGTGATCGAGCGTGACTGTGGTGACGAGGACCTTCCGACGTTCGGTGACTTCCTGCGCCGTTTCGGTCCGGACAGCACCTCGGTCGTCGACCTCGAGACCGGTGTGGTGACGACCGTTCGTTGCGGCGACCCCGTCGAGGACTGACTCAGCCAGCCAGTGCGGCGTCGCGAGACGTGGCACCCGACGTGCGCGCCTGGAAGGCGCGTTCGGCGCGTCCCAGGAACTCGAGCAGGACCCGGTTGAAGGTGGTGGCGTGCTCGATCATGAAGCCGTGGGCGGCGCCACTGATGACGACCAGCTCGGCGGTGGGGATGATCTCGGCCAGATCTTCGCTGTCGCCGCGAGGGGTCAAGATGTCCTGGTTGCCCACGAGCACCAGGGTCGGCACGGCGATGTCGGGCAGTCGATCGATCAGTTCCTGGTGGTCGTCACTCGCATTGAGCAGGGCGTCGCACTGCGCGGCGAACGCGTGAGACGGTCGCCCGAGCGCCAGTGGCCCGAGCCAACCGATGGCAGGGAGCAGGCGACGAAAGGACCTCGGTCCGATGACCCAGCGGGCAGCCTCGTGGCCCATCGCACCGATGCCGCGATCGAGTGCGGCATCGCGCCAGCTGGCGAGCAGCTCCTCGCGCCACGGGTGGTTGCGCCCGGCGGTGCACGCGAGCGTCAGTGACCGTGTGCGCTCGGGGTACTTGACCGCGACGATCTGGCTGATCGCACCGCCCATCGATGCACCCACGACGTGGGCGGTCTCGATCCCGGCGTCGTCGAGTGCGGCGATTGCATCGTCGGCCATCTGCTCCAGCGAGTACGGGCCGTGCGGCTTGTCGCTGCGGCCGGCACCACGGTTGTCGACGGCGAGCGCCCGATAGCGCGGCGCGGTGGCCAGGCGCTGCAGGTTCCAGCCGTTCATGTCGGCGCCGAGGCCCTGGATGAACAGGATCGGTGGTGCTCCGGGGCGACCGGTCACCTGGTAGTGAATGCGTGCTCCGTCGGTGCTGCGAACAAAGCTCATCATGCGCCTCCCAAGCCGCTGAGTGGCAACCAGTCGAGCGGGGTGCCGGTGCGGACCTCGCCGATCTCGTCGAGCAGGAGTCCGATGTCGGACCGGACCCGAGCAGCGAGTTCGAGCTCTTGGAGTGGTCCACGCCGCTTGCGTGACGAACGCGAGGCCACACCGATCTCGACTCGGGCGGCTCGGCTGATCGGGCTGCTGGCCGTGGCGGCCGGGAAGACCGGGACGCCCGCGACGAGTGCGGCACCGACGAGCGCATGGTCGACGACGCCCACCTCGCCGACGTGGTGATGATGGGCCGCACCGGCGACGACGAGTTCACCGGCAGCCAGGGCGCCCGCGACTTCGTCGGGGTGGTCGAGCAGTCCGCCGATGCGGCGAGCGAATGCTCCGACGGGCGCGGTGTCGGGTCGGCCGACGAAGCGCACCGGCCGGTCAACCGCTTCGCTGATCGCCAGGGCCGAGAAGATCGGGGTGAGCGAGAGGCGCCGCGTGTTGACGATGATGAGCGCGCCCTTGCGACGGCGGAGGTGTTGATCGCCGCCGACGGTCACGTCCCAACGGACGCGTGCGAGCTGCAGGACGGACCGGACGAGTCCGGGATCGCGACCCCAGTCGTCGACGGTGCCGAGACGTTCGCTGGTGAGCCGAGTGACCGATGCGTCGAGGCCGGATGCAGCACGGGTGACGGCGGCACCTGCGCGATCGGCGGTCTCGCGCACGGGCAGGCTGACGACGCGGCCGAGTGTCGCAGCCATCAGGCAGCCACCACTCGTGCCGGCTGGTGGATCACGTTCGGCCAGTGATAGAGCCGGTCGATCACGTCCGTGGTCGGCGTCTCGGCGACGAGACCGAGGAGGCTGCGCATCTGGCCGTTGTCGGCGAGTCGTCCGCGATGGAGGACCTCGGCGACGTGATCCGGGATCGGGGCCCCGGACAGGTGGCTGAGCGTCCGGGCGATGCGCCATTCGGGCCCGACCAGCGGGATGGGGAGCCGCCGTCCCCGCCGAGCCGCTTGGAGCGCGGTGATCGCACCGGGAGCGACGACGTTGACGGGTTCGGCGAGCCCGACGCGTGCGGCGGCCACGATGGCCCGGGCGGCGTCGCGGTCCTCGATCACGGCGAAGGGCGGATCGGCGAGCGCACTGAACGGTACGGCGGGCATGCGTAGGAGCCGTCCGAGCGGCGACGGGACGTGTGGGCCGAGCACCGGAGCGAGGCGGACCGCTCCGACGGTCACCCCGACGCGTTCGGCGACGCGGGCAGCGGTCTGTTCGATCGCGGCGACCGTGCGCCCCCAATCGCTGGTCGGGCGCAGCGGGGCATGTTCGCTCGGGCGGGTGAGCGCGCCTCGGGCCCGTCCGTAGATCTCGATGCCGCTGCGGACCACGACGTGTTCGAGCGCAGCGCACTCCGCCGCTGCGCCGAGAATCGACGTGGCGGCCTGATCGGTCAGCGCGGCGGCCTGTTTCGGGTGGGCGCGGGCGTCGGGTTCCCACACACCGATGTGGACCAGCACATGGGGATTGAACGACGTGATCGTCTCGACGATGCGGGCGTGGTCGTCGGGCGAGATGCGGTGAAAGGTGGTCCGTGGAAGCCGATGCCGTGGCGGGTCGGCGTCGATGCCGGCGAGGTCGCCGACCCACGCTTCCTGCTCGAGGAGTTGGGCGACCAAGGTGCCGAGCTCACCGCCGACACCACTCACGAAGACCCGCTTCCCCATTCGGGCAACGCTAGCTCCGCTGTGCTGCTGCGGACCGGGTTCTGGCAGTCGATCTGACCGCAAATATGACGGTTGCGTTACGAAAGCGGGCGCGAGACGTCTAGGATCGGTCAAGCACGAGCCCAACAGTGCCGATGCACAGGTGGCCGAACTCCGCAGTTCAGGCCAGACCAAGCACCATGACTGACGATTCTGTCTCCCATTCCCGGCCCTCGAGGGGTGTCGCACGCCGTTGTGGCGCGCTGCTGATCGCGGTCGCCAGCATTTGCGCCATTGTCGCGACGCACCAGGCCAACGCGTCGTCGCTGACGCACATCGGCGAACCTGCCCAGGCGTTGATTCCAGCCGAACGTGGTGAGATGCGCCGCGAGATCCCCGAGCCCCCGCCGGGCAAGATCATCTTCCCGGTCGAACCCGGTGCCTACTGCTCATTGT
>JBAWHL010000110.1:0-9098 GCA_049593815.1 Ilumatobacteraceae bacterium
GCCGGGTGCCGCGTCACCGGGAGACCGCTCGATATCGCTCCGGATAATCCCCGGCTATAGCGAGCGGTCCGCGCCACACTCCGGCCCCGGTGCGGCGCCACAGTTTCCCGGTCTCGGTCCGGTTTGAGACAGTGGTCGGTGGGTGCGTGTCAGGGTAGCATGACGCCATGAGTTTGATCTCCGCTGACGCGCTCCCCATCGAGCCGCTCGAAGCGCTGCGCAAGGTGTCGCAGTCAGAGCTCGAGCTTGATGAGCTTCGCTGGACGCAGATAGCAGCGGCACGAGATGCCGGTTCATCGTGGGCCGACATCGGTGAAGCGCTGGGGATCAGCCGGCAATCGGCATGGGAGTACTTCACCCGCAGAGCGAGCGCAAAGATTGCAGAGAACGTGGCCGCGAACGACGACCTCTCCGAGGACGAGGCCATGGACCTCGCTGTCGAAGAAGTGCGTGACGTGCGCCGCCGCCAATCACACTGAGTTGCGCCAATGAGAGTTGTCCTCGACGCGAACGTCCTGATTTCTGCGGTGATCCAGGCGGGACCGTCGTACCGGATTGTCAGCAGGTGGCTGGACGAATCCGACCTCGATGTCGTGATCTGCCCTGCTGTGCTTGGCGAGGTCGGAGAAGTGCTGGGTCGGCCGAGGCTTCAAAGGCGCATCGAACCGGGGCTGGCAGACATCTACCTGGCGACGATTCGGCGCATTGCCAACCTCGTCGATGACCCGGTCTCGATCGCTACTGCAACCCGAGACCCCGATGATGACTACCTGGTTGCGTTGGCACGACAGCACGACGCCGACTACATCGTCACGGGCGACAAGGACCTTCTCGAATGGGACGATCAAGTGCCGCCCGCCATCACCCCCGCAGCGTTCGAAGTCGTGCTCAGCGCTCGATAGCACGCAGAAACGAAACCCACCCGAGCCGGCCAATGTGATCGCCAACCGCTCGGCGAGATCCGCAACATAATGCGAACGCCATAGCCCGAGGTCCAATGCGGATGTGCCACTCGGTATCGGCCCCGGTGCTGCGCCACAGAATCACGGCGACGATGTCGGGTCGGGTCGTGGGCCATGGTGCTCCTTGAGTGAAGGAGCGGTATCGAAGTGATACCATCGCCTCATGGCGATGACGCTGCGTCTCACTGACGCCGAGCAAGAAGCTCTCCGCGCGCGAGCCGAGGCCGAGGGAATCTCGATGCAAGAAGCGGCACGGCGCGCCGTGCGCGAATTCGTCTCCCGCAGCGATCATCGAGACCGCGTGGGCGGCGCCGCACAGCTGATCATGTCTTCCCACAGTGACGCTCTGCGTCGTCTCGGAGAGTGAACGAGCCAGTCGAGTTCCTCGACCTCGACGACGTCCTCGACCTCGCCGTCTCACTCCTCGGGGATCCTCCACCGATCCGCGACATCGGCCTGCTCGGATCTGCCGTTGCTCGGCCGCAGACCACCGCCTTCGGCGATGACGCCTATCCCGACAGCTGGACGAAAGCTGCCGCCCTGTTGCAGTCGATCGTCAAGAACCATGCGCTCGTGGACGGCAATAAGCGACTTGGATGGTTGACCACCGCCGTCTTTCTCGAGATCAACGGGATCCCGATCTCACGTGCTAGCAACGACGACGTCTACGACCTCGTGATTGAGGTCGCCGCCAGCCAGCCGACCGTTGACATGATCGCCGATCGACTCCGCCAACTCGCCGCATAACACCTGCGTAGGGTCACGGATTGGCAGGTGCCGACGCGCCCGATATCGGCCCCAGTCGAGCACCGCACTTTCGCAGAGCTGGACAGGAGGTCTTGGCAATCTTTGCCAAGCCTCGGTAACCTGTAGCCATGTCGACGATGAACGTGTCGCTGCCGGACGAACTCAAGTCGTACGTCGACGAGCAAGTCGGCGATGGCGGGTACGGATCCACCAGCGAGTACGTCCGCGATCTCATACGTCGCGACAAGGACCGTCAACAGCTTCGACACGTCCTGCTTGACGGAGCGGCGTCGTCGCCAGGCCCCATCGCAGATGGTTCTTACTTCACGTCCGTGCGGGACCGCATCCGTTCCGACGCCTGATTGCCGTGTCCGCCCGCCCGGTCCGCCTTCGCGAGCGGGCTGCTGTCGACATCGATCAAGCGGTCGACTACTACCTCGCCGAGGCGGACACGGACGTTGCACTGCGCTTCGTCGACGCCGTCGAACGGGCCATCGGCCAGATCGGTCGATCACCGCACTCGGGCACCCTGCGATTCTCCTACGAACTCGAGATCCCTGAGCTCCGCGTCCGACCGCTCGCTCGTTTCCCGTATCTCGTGTTCTACGTCGTCGGCGACGAGTTCGTCGATGTCTGGCGCATCCTCCACACCCGCCGAGACATCCCGACAGCGATGGGCGATGGGATCGGCACCTGACTCATCCATTGGGACGGCGCGCCGGCCACGGTTGTCGCACACTTCCGCGCCCAGAATCACGCCGTTCTCAACTACCGACCCACTGCAGTCCGGCCGAAGCAGCGCACTGCACTTTCACGACCGGTCACGTTCGCGACGACCACTCAGATTGTGCTCTCGCGGAGTCGTGTCACCCGTTGGAGCTGTCAGCGACGACATAGTTGTGTGACCATGGTGGATGAGTCGATGGAGTGCGCGTTTCGGCGCCACGCTGACGAACTCACTCGCTTCGCGACGCTGCTTGTTGGGCCCGGTGATGCTGCAGACGTGGTGAGCGAGGCGTTCATCTCCGTGTTCGCCGGCGGCGCCGTGTCCAGTCTCGAGAATCCTCGCGCTGTGCTGTTCCGAGCGGTTCAGCGTCGTGCGGTCGATCACGTGCGGTCGGCGCATCGGCGTCGATCCCGAGAATCGTCGTACCTTCGGCGCCACCCGCAGACCGGCCCCGCCGACGAGCGAAGTCCGGATGAGGCGCGGGCGGTGCTGTCGATGCTCACCGATCAGCAACGCGCGGTTGTCTTTCTCACGTACTGGTGCGATCTGCGCCCCATTGAGGTCGCCAAGGTGCTCGGCGTGCGTGAGGGCACGGTCCGCAAGCAACTTGCTCGAGCAAGAAGACGACTCCGGGAGGTGCTCGAATGACCGACGAAGACCGCAACTTCGACGATCGTGTTCGTCGTCTCGTCCACGACGCCGTGTCGGATGCTCCCGACGCGCAGCTGTCACCGCCACCCATGGCCGCTGCTCCGACGACATCGCCTCGCGGTCGCAGGGCGACCGTCGGAGCACTCGCCGCGGCGGTTGTGGTCACCGTTGCCGGACTCATGTTCGTTGGGCGCGATCGGGAGAGCGGCGTTCAACCAGCCGAGGAGCTTCCGCTGCCTACGGCGTCGACTCCGAGCTCGGCGCCGCCGACGAGCACCGCCGCGGACGTCAGCCCGCCGTCAGTCGGAACCACGGATGGGACAGGACCGCCGACCGAGAGTTCGGTCGCCATCGAGTCCGAAGCGATCGAGATTGTCCGCCCCGTGGCAGCCGCCGAACGATGCACGACAATCGCCGCCAGCGATGGTCACAACAAGCCGCTGTCGTTCATCGGTCGGGCATCGAGCAATCCGGTTCCGCTTGCTCTCTTCGCAGACCCGACCGACTTCACCAATTCGACGTTCGTGATGGTGCACCGGTTCTTCGACGACCGAGCGGTCAGCGGCGACGAATTCGTCGACATCGACAACACGACGTACGGCGTCACACAAGCGACCGATGGCGATCTGGAGATCACTTGGCAGCTCGCCGACAGCCTCGGGCACGCACGCGCTCGCGGGCTGAACCGGGACCAACTCGTCGAGTTCGTGGCAGCACTCGAGCCCCGTCCCACCGACGCGACCGTCGCTGGCTTCGAGTACCAGCCCGCCGACACATCAGCTCAGCTCCAGCTCACCCAAGAGATCAACGACTCCGAGGTCGAGGGCACCGTCGCTCGCTCGGTGTGTCTCACCGACACGAGGAACCGCTACCGAGTCACTGCCCTGAACGGCGACCCCTTGTTCGTGTACAGCGCGATCCTCGATCGTCCCGCACCGCTCGAAACGGCACTGGTGGGCGATGCTGCGATCGTCATCAACGGACCGGCCGGTCCTGCCGCACCACTCGCGAGCGACGTGGTCAATGCCGGCGTCTCCGAATGGCAGACGCTGCTGAGCCAGCCCGAAGACGAGAATCATGAAGCCACGACTGAAGGCGGTGCGGCAGGTTCCGACACCACAGTCGAACTGGTCGGCGTGGATGGTGCGATCGAGCCTTCCGAACTCACCGTCCGGATGACGACAACCGATGGAATCAGTGTTCTCGAGGTCGACAAGCGAGGAAGCGTCCTCCACCCAGATGCCGCCTACTGGGTCATCGAAGTAGACGGACGGATCCGAGGAGCGGCGAGCGCCTTCCCCGGAGGCCTGAGTGGGCAAACGCTCGGAGACCTCGCCGGCCGAACGGAACCGATCGTTGCTCGAATCTCGGTCGTCGACGGAGGCGACTTCATCCTCCAAACCACCGGCAACATCGAACTCCCGCCACCCACGAACTGAGAGGCACTCCGCCGATACCTGCAACCAAGCTGAACGTTCGGAACACCCACGTGGTGTGAGCAAGCGTCATCATCCTCCCCATTTGATGTCCCGGTCGGACCGCGATCGGCTTCGTCCCTCGGGCTCGAGCCTCTGCGTCACCGTCTCTTCGTGGATCGGCAAGGTGTGCGCGAGACTCCGCCCATGCGTGTGCGACGTCGCCGAAATGCCGACCAGACCGACGATGCCGACGTCCTGGTCGCTGACCTGCGACGTGTCTTGTCGGAGGATCGGGTGCGCAACGACGGTGCCGAACGGTCGCTGCTCAGTCGCGATGCGTCGGTCTACCGCGGCGGAGTTGCGGGACCCGTGTGCTTTCCGCAGTCCACGTCCGAGGTGCAGGACATCATGCGCATCGCGGAGCGTCACGGGCGCGGGGTGGTCCCCCGTGGTGCCGGCACCGGCTTGGCAGGTGGAGCGATCCCGCTCGGTGCGCCGGTCGTCGTGTCGACGACGCGCATGAACCGTGTTCTCGACATCGACCTCGACAATCGCGTGGCCTGGGTCGAGCCTGGCGTCGTCAACCTCGACCTCACCAAACAGCTCGCGCCGCTCGGTTTCCACTTCGCCCCAGACCCGTCGAGCCAGCAGGTCTGCACGATCGGTGGCAACGTCGCCAACAACTCTGGCGGGCCGCACTGCCTGGCCGACGGGGTGACCAACGCCCACATCCAGGCGGTCGAGGTCGTGCTCCCCGATGGCGAGGTGGCGATGCTCGGCGGACTCGACGCCGAACCGTTGGGTCTCGACCTGCGCGGCGTGTTCGTCGGGGGCGAAGGGACATTGGGCATCGCCACCAGGATCGCGGTGCGATTGAGCCGCAGCCGCCCCGCGGTGCGCACCCTCCTGCTGTCGTTCGACCAGGCTGCCGACGCTGCGAACACCGTCAGTGCGGTCATCGCCGCCGGCATCGTGCCAGCGGCGATGGAGGTGATGGACCAGCGGATCATCCAGGCGATCGAGCACTACGTCCACGCTGGATACCCGACCGACGCCGCCGCGGTCCTCCTGGCCGAGGTCGACGGTCTCGATGACGGCGTCGACATCGATGCACGATCGATCTCCGAGATCGGACGGAACCACGGGGCGACCGAGGTGCGCTTGGCTGCCGACGAGGCGGAGCGGGCGCTGTTGTGGAAGGGGCGCAAGACCGCCTTCGGGGCGATCGCGCAGGTGGCACCGGACTACTACCTCCACGACACGGTCGTGCCGCGTTCTCGGCTCGCCGAGGTGCTCGCACAGGTCTACGAGATCGCCGAGCGTCACGACGTTCTGGTGATGAATGTCTTTCATGCCGGCGACGGCAACCTCCACCCGCTGCTGATCTTCGACAGCCGCGACGACGGCGTCCTCGACCGTGTGCACGCGGCCGGCGCCGAGATCATCACCGCCTCGCTCGATGCCGGCGGGGTGCTGTCGGGTGAGCACGGCATCGGTGTGGAGAAGCAGAAGTACATGGAGCGGATGTTCACCAGCGACGACCTCGACCATCAAGAACGCCTGAGGCGGGCGTTCGACCCGACGTGTCGATCGAACCCCGGCAAGGTCATTCCGGTCGGTCACAGCTGTGCCGACATCCAATCGCTGCGCAGCGTGCCTGCTGGGATCTGGGGTTGACGTGGACGACGTTGCGACGCTGACATCCACCGACGGCGCACTCGCCGAATTCGCCGATGATATCGGGGCCGATGACCCGGTTGCCGTGGTTGGCTCGAGGACCCGCTGGGAACTCGGCGGACCCTCGACGCCGGGCACTCGGTTGGTGACGGCACCATCGGGAATCGTCAGCTACTCACCCCAGGAAATGACGGTGCAAGTACGCGCTGGTTGCTCCACGGCCGAGCTGCGTGACGAGCTCGCCGCCCATGGTCAACGCACGGCGCTGCCCGAGCGCGGCGGCACCGTCGGCGGCGCCATCGCCGTCGGCCAGAATCACCCCGAAGTCCTCGGTCGCGGACCGTTGCGAGCCTCGGTGCTGCAGGTGCGGTACGTCTCGGCGGACGGCAGGATCGTCAACGGTGGCGGACCAACGGTGAAGAACGTGACCGGGTTCGATCTTCCACGACTGATGGTCGGTTCGCTCGGCACGCTCGGCCTGGTTGCCGAGGTCATCCTGCGAACCAATCCGATCCCCCCGGTGGCGACATGGCTCCGCGCTGACGACGCCGATCCCTTCGACGTGCGCGATGCGCTCATCGCGCCGGGCGCGATCTACTGGGACGGCCAGCAGACGTGGGTGTTGCTCGAAGGTCATGCCCCTGACGTCGCTGCCCAGCAGCGTGTGCTCGATGCCCACGGCGCCTTCGACGTGGTCGCCGGGCCACCGGTCATGCCGAGCGAACGCTGGTCGGTCGCGGCGTCGGACCTCCGGCAGATCGACACCGCGACGACAGGGTCCTTCGTCGCCGCGGTCGGTGTCGGATTGATCTTCGCCGAGCACCCGCAACCAGTCCGCACCTTGTCTCGGTCGGTCCGCGAGCTGACCGACCGCATGAAGTACAACTTCGACCCGACCGGCCGACTGAATCCCGGCCGCGATGCGGGGTTGTCGTCGTGATCGTGTCCCCGATCGTTCGGATGACGGTGACCACGACGCGGAGGACGGAGCCATGAATCTCGGAATCGATGCCGACGAACTGAACACCTGTGTGCAGTGTGGACTGTGCCTCTCGGCATGTCCGACGTTCCGGATCACCGGCGACGAGACGATGTCGCCGCGCGGACGCATCGCGCTGATGCGCGAGGTGCAACTCCACGACGCGCCCCTGACCGCCGAGGTGGTGGACGCGTTCGAGACCTGCATCCAGTGCCGCGGTTGCGAGCCGGCATGCCCGTCGAGCGTTCCGTACGGACACCTGATCGAAGCCACGCGTTCCACGATGGCGAGCGAGCGCATCAGCATGCCGTGGTGGCAACGGTTGGCCTTCGTGCCGCTGTCCCGCCCACGGCTGTTGCGTGCCGGATCGACGGCGTTGGCGGTTGCTCAGCGACTGCACCTCGTGCCGAAGCGATTCGGTCTCTCCGTTCGGCTGCCGCTTCGGCGCACCCCCCATGTGACGTCGGGTCACGACGTCTACATGTTCACCGGCTGCGTCATGGACGCGTGGCAACGCGATGTTCACCACGCCGGCCAACGGGTGCTCGAGTCCGCCGGCTTCGGTGTCCTTCCCACGGGCGACCTGGCACCGTGCTGCGGCGCGCTCCAGGATCACGCCGGACTGACCAGCTCCGCGCGTGACCTCGCCGCGTCTGTCATGAACAGCCTCGAACCGGACATCCCGATCATCGTCGACTCCGCGGGATGCAGCGCGGCGATGAAGGACTACGGGCATCTGCTCGGGAGTCCAGAGGCGCACGCGTTCTCCGCGCGTGTCTTCGACATTCAGGAGTTCCTGGCCCTCCACATGGACCGTCTCCCGCCAGCGGATCCGCTCGACCTTCGTGTCGCGGTCCAGGACCCGTGTCACCTGCGCCATGTGCAGGGGGTCCACGCGACCACTCGAACGGTGCTCGCCCCCTACGTGCGTGAACTGGTCGAACTCGACGATGACGGCCTGTGTTGTGGCGCCGGCGGGGCCTACTCGGTGCTGCAACCGGAGCTGGCCGGTGAGGCCAGACGTCGCAAGTTGGACTCGATCGATCGTGTCCAGGTCGACGTGGTCGCCAGCGCCAACCCCGGCTGCTCGATGCACCTCGCTGCCGGTGGTGCTCCCACCATGCACCCGATGCAACTCGTCGATCGGGCCGTCCACGGCACCCACGAGCGCTGACGGCGTCCCCCGGTCGGGGGGTGCCGTACGGGAGATCTCAGTCAGCGACGGAGAACACGTTGGGCAGGCGGCCGCGTGCGCCGGTGTCGATCGCGAGGACGGCGCCGGCGGCCGGTTCGCTGTCGAGCGCGGCGGGACTGAGACGATCACTCGCCGACGTGACGAAGAGGGTGCGCAACTCCGGCCCGCCGAACGCGGGGCACGTTGGTTGCGACACCGGCAACTCGACGTGCTCGAGCTGGCGACCTCGCCGGTCGAAACACCGCACCGCACTTCCACCGTAGAACGCAACCCAGATGTTCTCCTGGTCATCGAGCGTCAGCCCGTCGGGCAGCCCCCACGTGGGATCGCAGTCCACGATGGTCTCCCACCGCACCGGTGACCCGTCGTCGAACTTGATCAGAGAAATGCGACGGCGCAACGAATCCACATAGGCCATGTCGCCGTCGTCGAACCAGTCGAGTCCGTTGCTGACGCTGAGACCGGTGAGGATCACCTTCGCGCTGCCGTCGGCCCCGATGCGGAACATCCGCGCCCGATCGGGTTGGCCGGCCGACAGCGTGGTGCCGACGTAGAGCTCGCCGTCGGGGCCGACCTTGCCGTCGTTCAACCGCTCGGTGGGCACGAGATCCAACGGGACGTGCCAGGTCGAGTCGGCGACCCGAACAGCGTCGGCGAGACCGAGCAGCGGCTGACCCAGTGTGGTGGGCAGAACGATCGACACCGTGCCGGGGCGCCGCTCGATGGTGTCGCGCCCTTCGAT
>JBAWHL010000111.1:0-2163 GCA_049593815.1 Ilumatobacteraceae bacterium
GACTCGTGTGGTGTGGGATGGCTGACGGCGGGGGCGGACTCGTGCGTCGGGATGGGTGGATTCATTCGGGTCTCCAATCGAGGGGAACGTACACTGTACGTCATAGTGCGTACAGTGTACGTTGTCAAGGGTGAGTGCAGCAACGAACGAACGCGAACCGCTCGATCGCGACGCGATCATCGACCGGGCCGTCGCCTACGCGGACGAGCACGGCACCGATGCACTCTCGATGCGCAAGCTCGCTGCCGAACTCGGCTACGAGGTCATGTCGCTCTACAACCACGTCGCCAACAAGGACGAGGTGCTCTCGCTGATGGTCGACGCGGTCGCCGCCGAAGTGCCCGCACCCAACGCTGGTGACGACCCGCTCCTCGCCGTGCGCACCCACGCCATCGACACCCGCGCCGCACTCGTCCGTCACCCGTGGGCGGCGTCGCTCTGGCTGCGACACATGCCCGGTCCCGCTCGCGTGCAACACATGGAGGACCACCTGGCCGCACTCGCAGCGACCGACCTGTCGCCTGCCGACGCCCACCTGGCCTTCCACGCCGTCAACAACCACGTCATCGGCTACACGCTCCAGGAACAGGCGATGACCTACCTGGCCCCAGCGGACGCCGACCCGAACGAGCTCGCCCGAGCGTTCCTCGACAGCCTGACGGCCGACGACCTGCCGCACACCGTCACCCACATCCAGCAGCACCTCGACGGCGACACCGCACGGAGCTTCGACCTCGTGCTCGACCTCATCCTCGACGGACTCACCAACCGGTGACCCGGCCCGCCTCGGCGCGGCTCACGATGGTTCGGACGACGACTCCGCATGCCGCTGGAGCTCGCTGACCGCTCGAGTGGCGGCCGGCAGGAGCTCGGCCACCCGGACAGGGAGATCGTCAGGCTCGATCGACGAGGTGTCCGGCGGAGCGAACCCCCTGGACGCGGCGGCGTTCTCGTACCAGCTCCGCCACAGCTGCCACTCGGGCTGCATGCCGGGTTCCCAGTGCAATGACGCCGGAAGGTGCTCGAGCCCGACGCGCCCGGCCCATCGTGCGACCACACCATCGGGGTCGGCCCGCAGCGCGTCGCTGTCGATCACCGCAGGCACCTCGCCGGTCACGTCGGCGACGCGATCGAACAGTGCCCGCTGCGCCTCGTAGCCCGCCTCGTCGTCGGTGAAGTCGGGCCACCGTCGGTGGAGCGACCGCAACGCGGACGTCGGGTCGCGGACGAGGAACGTGTGCGTCATCGCTCGCAGGGCGTCGTCGGTGATGCCCGGCGCCGCGTGATACGCCATGTCCTTCAGGAACACCGGCCCGGCGTCGCCCGCTGCCAGCACACCTGCCTCGACCGCGGCATAGCTCGCCTCTGGGAACGCCAGCGGGTACCGATCGGACCGTCGCTCGGGTCCGAAGTAGTAGGCGCGCGACCACGGTTCGTCGAGTACGAGATGGTCACCGCGCTCGATCATCATCCGCTCGAAGGCGGTCGACACGGTGCGCGGCGTGGCCCACAGGGCGAGAACAGACACGCCCCGAGCCTGGCACATCACCCGTCCCGACGGGCCGGTACATCACCGCTCCCGACGGGCGGATCGCGGCTCGGTCGCGGGTCTTCACGAGCTCTCCATGGGCTCTCCCGATGCTCTCCAAGCTTCACGGCGGCGATCGGCGGAAGCTGGCTGCATCAAGACATCCCCAACACGAAAGAGCGATCAATGTCGATCAAGAAGAGCACCCAGAAGACCACCACATCCCCCGACCTCACCGAGCGTCACGCACCCGCTGGCCGTGACCAGTACCGCAGCCGCGTCGCCGTGGCCGTCCTGGCGTTCGGCACGTTCGCGCTGACCGCGTGCGGTTCCACGAGCACCGAGTCCGACTCGACGGACTCGGCGACCCTGCCACTGACCTCGGTCGACATCGACGATCCCGTGGAGACGATCGTCGTCGACGAGCCCGATGTGCTCCTCGACAACGTGGCCGGCGACGGCGATCTCGCGGTCGTCGATGTCAACGCCGATGGCGGCCAGGGCAGCGGTGACGGAGCGGGGCAGACGCCGACCCCCACACCGACGCCGACCCCCACACCCACTCCCACTCCCACGCCGACGCCGACGCCGACGCCGACCCCCACGCCGACCCCGACCCCGACCCCCACCCCGAC
>JBAWHL010000112.1:0-3154 GCA_049593815.1 Ilumatobacteraceae bacterium
GTGACTTCCCACAACAGGCCGGGCCGGTCCGAGTGTGTGCCCTGCCGACGCCGAACGTCGTGTACGGAGCGCAACGAACGCAGTCAGCGCGGAGGCAGTCGCCGTTGCGGGCCCGAAGGCCCACCGCTCGACGTCGCTGGTCGAGGCCAGGTTGCCGACGGTGTTCAGCGCGAGGTAGGACGCAATGCCCCACGTCGCGAACGAGAGCCAGCGCGCTGGGCGCTCTGCACCGCCGACGAGACCGCCCCGGCGGGCAACGACGCCCGCTGCGGCCGTGAGCGCGATCGCGGCACCACCGGCGACGGCTCGCATCTCGGTGGGGAGCACCCGCTCCTGGGTGCCGCCCCAGACATGTTCGCCGAGCGGTGCGCCGGCGGCGAGTGCGATCTGGAGCCCGGCGAAACCGAGCAGGATCCCTCCGGCGCCGATGGCGGCGAGACGGACCGACGTCGTCCCCGCCAGCCGTTCCGGACGAGCGTTGGTGAGGGCGCTGGTCACGACGTGACCTCGACGGCGTCGCGGGCACGAACGAGGGTGACGCCGATGCCGACGAACCAGACGATCGATCCGAGCCCGAAGACCATCTCGACCGCTTCGAATGCCGGCACGACGGTCAGCAATCCAGCAACGGCGGTCGCGATGCCGACGACGTTCAAGCCGCGAGGAAGCCTGGCGGTGAGCAGTCCGGCGATCGAGACGAGGAGGATCCAGAGGCCGCCGACGAGTTCGTTGCCGCCGCCGAGGCCGTTGGTGACCGTGTCGATCGTCGACCACACGGTGGCTGCCCGGTCGGGATCGGAGTCGGCGAGGTCGGCGACCGCTTCGATCCCGATGTTCGAGATCATCCCCGTGGCGTACATCAGCGCCGCCCAGATCGCAGCGAACACCATCCCGGCGTTCGCCAAGAGCGGGGCGGCACCCGCGAGGCGTTGGCGAAGGGCGAGGCCCAGCGGCACGAGCGTCGCGCCGAACACGATGAAGATGCCGATGTACCAGGCGAGCAACGACCCCTGATGATCGACGAGGAAGTCGACCGACTCCGCCGGTGTCGCGTCGGGGTCGGTGTAGTCCGCGAGCGTGGTGGCAAACATCGCGATTCCGAAGGCGAACGTGCCGGCGGCGAGCAGCGCGGCGACGCCGCCGATGTGTTGCAGCCGGGCGACGGAGCGCCGTGTCGTGAGCTTCGTGGTGGTCGGCGGTGCGTGGAGAGTCATGGCTGGGTGCCTTTCTGTTGATGGATGTGTCGGGTGGATTCAGCGGCTGGCAGAACGTCTGTGTCGGTCGTGTCGTCGTCGATCCTGTGCAGGCTGACGACTTCGGCGTTCATGGAGGTGAGATGGGCGAGCAGGCCGTGAAGGTGGGACGGGTCACGGATCTCGCCGGTCAGACGGGTGTTGCCGGCCGGCGTGGTGTCGATGGTGAATTCGTCGGTGGCGGGGCGGAGGATTCGTTCGGTCCCCCGACCTCGGATCTCGATCTGATAGCGGTGGGGCATGACGCCATGTTCGGTTCCAGCCGGGTGAGACCGCCTCGCTCGGTTGTCAAAGTCACCCGGGTGATCGACGCCTACTCACGGTTGCAGCACCCGCTCGGGCGGCGTCCCGGGTTCGCTGGTGTCCTGGCTGGTCGTGTTCATCTGCCCTCCTGGTGATCGACGGGGCCGAGATGCGCGGATCGGTGCGCCAGCACCTTTGCGATCTGTCTTCGCTCCCATGGCGACGACGGCCACGTCGGTCGGTTCGGCGAGCACGGTGTAGGCAGTGGTATCGATGATGGGGCGGCGCTCGATGTGGCACGGCGAACTCCCGGTGATCTCGCCCTCGCGTACACCTTCACCATCTGCGGCGACACACTGCGCCGCGATCTACCGCAAGCTCGGCGTCGGCGACCGCAAAGCAGCGGTCCAGGCCGCCCGAGACCTCGGCATCCTCTGACGCCGGGCGCACTGTGGGCCGGGTGATCGGGTGGCTCGGCGTCGCACCGCTGGTCGAGTGTGGCGGCCACGTGGTCGAGGATCGGCTGTCCCGGCCCAACTCGCCGAATTCCTCGGTTCCTTCGTTCAGGCGGCCAGACGGCGGGCGATGGGAGGGACGATGATGGCAGCAGCGACGATGTGGGTGACGCCGAGCACAGCGCCGACCATCGTCAACGTCGCGAATCCCGACAGCGGGATTTCCTCGCCTGAAATGTCGAGCGACACACCAGCCGCATCGGCGAGCGCGGCGACGACGGCCGTGGCGATCGACGTGGCGACACCGGCCCCATGACGGCCTGCTCGTCGACTCTTGCAGCGGCCTGTGGCGGATCCCGTCACGCTTGTTGCATCAGGCGTGCTCGGACCGAGGGCGTGCCTCGTTGGGTTCTTGCTGCTGGGTTCAGTCCTCGATGACGTCGAGTCCGTCGGCGCGGAGCTTGGCGATGCTGTCGAGCATGCCCTGAAGGATCTCCGGCGGATGACCCTCCCAGCCCTCGGCCTCGCCGATGACTCGCATCGGATGGCGGGTGCGGTAGGACTGCGTGACGTTGCCCGGGAACTTCTTGTTGGTGACGTTGGGGTCGTCTTCGAATGGTCCGGTCGGCTCCACGACGTAGATGCGTTCGCGGCCAGTCCCACCTCCGAGAGCGACGGCGAGTTCAGCGCCCCAGATGGCCGGCTCGAGCAACGCTGCGAAGTAGACGTGATTCGCAACGCGACCATCGTGGTAGTTGGAGCCATGCCCGGGCGTGAGCTCGTCGCCGATCGCGAACTCGCACTTGGTCCCGTGGAAGAACGGGCCGGTGACGTGGTCGCAACTGTCGAACGTCACCGGAACGAATGCGGTTTCATACGCTTCGTTGATCGCGTCGGCGATTGACTTCAGGTGTTCTGGTTGCTGCTGGTCTGTCACGGCTCCCCCTGGCTCCCCCTGGCTTCCTCTAGCAACTTCGGGTTCGGGCATGCGCAAAGCCGAGCCACGTGTGGCGGTTGTCGGCCCAACACCAGCCGACTTTGGGAGCAGCCTTGTTGGCCTTCCCGTCGCGTCCAGTGCCGCCGCTGATCCAGATCGCTGGGGTCCGGGTGTCGAGACCGTTGCCCTTGGGTTTACGCGAACCGATGGTCATGAAGCAGTGATTGGGCTCGAGCGCCGCTGGTTCCTGGAGGAGCCAACTGATT
>JBAWHL010000113.1:0-2921 GCA_049593815.1 Ilumatobacteraceae bacterium
CGACCATTCTTCGCGTGATCAGTGGTCTTCACCGACCCACCAGCGGGAGTGTGGTGTACGACGGTCAAGCCCTCGACCGGATGCCTGCGAACAAGATCGTCCGACTTGGCGTGGCGCATGTGATGGAGGGTCGTCGGCTCTTCGGACGAATGACCGTGCGCGAGAACCTGCAACTCGGGCAATATCAGAACTGGCCATCACGCAAGGCGGACATCGGCCAAGCCTTCGAGCTGTTCCCCGAGATCGAGTCGATGCTCGATCGGCGTTGCTACATGCTCAGCGGTGGACAACAGCAGATGGTCGCCGTTGCCCGTGCCCTCCTGCCGGAGCCCTCGATCGTGCTGCTTGACGAGCCATCACTCGGACTCGCACCGATCATCGTGCGCCGCATCATGGAAGTCATCGCAACGATGCGTGCGGCAGGGACTGCCGTGTTGCTCGTCGAGCAGGACACAGCGGTCGCCGTGAAGGCAGCCGATCGCGCGGTCGTGATGGCCAA
Source organism: Ilumatobacteraceae bacterium (assembly GCA_049593815.1). GTDB lineage: Bacteria > Actinomycetota > Acidimicrobiia > Acidimicrobiales > Ilumatobacteraceae > Sva-07. Next base: position 500 of record JBAWHL010000113.1, read on the forward strand.
TGGAACGTTCGTCGCGTCGGGTTCGGCGGACGAAGTGGCCCAGAGCGAGACGCTCCGCGCCGCGTACCTCGGACCCTCCGGTGGGACCGAGCCCGCAGCGCCAGTCGGGGTCACCGATCCGCCACTCGACGGGAGCGGCCACGATGACGCGTGACACGAACCGGCGGAGCCGTCCACATCCCGAGCGAGATTCGTGCGCAATCGTGGGGATCGGCAGTACGGACTTCTCGAAAGCGTCGGGCCGCAGTGTGCTCACCCTGGCGACGTCAGCTGCTCGAGCTGCGATCAGCGATGCTGGGCTGCAGATCGACGACGTCGATGCCGTGATCCGGTGCGAGAACGACATAGTCGGACACAATGACATCGCGCACGCACTCGGACTCCGGGAGCTCAGCTACTGGGGTTCCACGCCTGGTGGCGGCGCCGCACCGAGCGGGATGATCGGCCAGGCGGTCGCCGCTGTCACCGCCGGGCTCGCGACGACCGTGCTCGTCTACCGCTCATTGAACGGTCGTTCCGGCGAACGGTATGGGCAAGGAGCCGGTCATGAGGCCCGAGCGATCGGTGGGTTCGGCTCGTACGACGAGTTCTTCATGCCGTATGGCCTCCTGACGCCCGGGCAGGTCTGGGCGCTCATCTTCCGCCGGCACATGATCGAGTTCGGATCGACGACGGAGTCCTTGCGTGAGATTGCGCTGACGTGCCGTCGGCGAGCCAACGCCAACCCTCGCGCTCAACTCGGACACAAGTTGATGACCGCCGAGGACTACGACAACGAACCGATCATCTCCGACCCACTCCGCAAATTCGACTTCTGCCTCGAGACCGACGGAGCATCCGCCGTGATCGTGACCTCGGCCGAACGCGCACGAGACGGTGCGCAACCGATGTGCACGATCACGGCGACCGCTCAATCTGCGAGTCACGGGATGCAGCCCGCAGTGATGTTCCCGGTATTGATGCGCGGGTCGCTGGTGGAACAACCGTCTGCAGGAGTCGCCGACCTGCTGTACCGCCGGGCCGGCATCGGCCCGGACGGGATCGACGTTGCCCAGTTCTACGACTGCTTCACCCCGACCGTTCTGATGCAACTCGAGGACTACGGGTTCTGCACGAAGGGTGAAGGGAGCGACTTCGCCATGAGCGGCGCCTTGGAACTCGGCGGATCGATCCCGATCAACACGGCCGGCGGCAACCTGTCCGAGGGCTACATCCACGGGATGTCGCACATCGTCGAGGGTGTCCGACAGATCCGGGGAAGCTCGACCAGCCAAGTGGATGGCGCCAAGACCTGTCTCGTGACGTCCGGGCTTCCCGTCGTCAGCAGCGCACTCATCCTGTCGGGGTCGGCATGATTCCATTCGTCGACGACGTGGACACGAAGCCGTTCTTCGACGCCGCACGTGATCATCGACTCGTGGTCCAACGGTGTGGTTCGTGCGCCCAGATCGCGCATCTGCCACTCGGGCTGTGCCCGCACTGCGGGTCTGGCGACCTGAGCTGGGAAACCGTGCGACCCGCCGGCGTGCTGCACACGTGGACGGTCGTGGTGCGGCAGGTTCACCAGGACTACCCGACGCCGTACACCATCGTTCTCGTCGACCACATCGACCATCCCAGCGTGCGCTTCATCGGGCACATCGCTGGAGAACGATCGCTCGCTCCCGGGCAGCTGATGCGCGCCGAGTTCATCGACCGTGGCGGCGTGGTCATGCCCAACTGGTGTGTCGACACATCAACCCGTTCGGACTCCGGAGAGGACCCCCCATCATGACGACCTATGGGCCACTCACATTCGCTTTCGATGACCGCTCGATGTGGTCGGTGTCGAACGTGCTGCGGTATCGGGCCAGCGAACGCCCAGACAAGACCTACCTGAAGTGGGAATCCCAGAGCTGGACCTACCGGGAGGTCGACGAGATCGCCACGAGTATCGGCTCATCGCTGCTCGGAGCGGGCCTCGTCAAGGGCGACCGGATGATGATCTTCATGGACAACTGCGCCGAGTACGTGCTGTCCTGGTTCGGGGCCGCACGCGCTGGGATCGTCGAGACACCCACCAACAGCGACTACCTGGGTCGATTCCTGCAACACAGCCTCACGGTCACCGCTCCCAAGGCGATCGTCGTGCAGACCCACTACGTCAGCCGGTTCGTCGACCTCGGTGACGCCCTTCGAGTTCTGGATCCGTTGCTCATCATCGTCGGTGACGATGCCGAGACCACTGCCGCTGGACTCGTCGACACCGGCCTGCGCGCGGTCACGTTCGACGACATGAGACGACCCGTCGAGTTGCTCGATCTCTCTGAGCCCGATCGTCGTGAGGAACTCGCATCACTGTTGTTCACATCGGGTACCACCGGCCCGTCGAAGGCCGTGATGATGTCCAACGCACACATGTTCTTCTTCGCCAACGAGTACC
>JBAWHL010000114.1:0-25223 GCA_049593815.1 Ilumatobacteraceae bacterium
CGGGGGTGGCGCCGAGGGTCAGCGGCGAGAGGTCGATCGACACTCGCGATGGGTCACCGTCGATCGACACCGTGCCACGCAGGATCGTGGGCTCGGGCGCCTTGTCGGGCGCTGACGCCGATTCGTCACCGATGGTGGCCGAACCGTCGGAGAGCGAGTCGGGGACGCCGTCGCCGTCGGTGTCGACGCCTTCGACCGGCTTGCCGTTGGCGTCGACGATCTTGTCGGGGATGCCGTCGCCGTCGGTGTCGAGTCCCGTGACCACGTTGCCGTTGACGTCGACGAACTGGTCGGGGATGCCGTCGCCGTCGGTGTCGGTGCCCGTGACCACGTTGCCGTTGGCGTCGCGGAAGGAGTCGATGATGCCGTCGCCGTCGGTGTCGACGCCGACGAGCCCGTCTGCGGTCGCGTCGGTGCCGTTGTCCCTGCTGGCCAACCAGAACGCGGCCCCGCCGATTGCGGCCAGCCACAAGGCGACGACCGTGACCGCTGCGAGCACCATCCGCAGGCGGTGGGCGAACAGCGGCTTCTGGACGTACGCGGCGGTCACGCTGGTCGATGCCGCTCGGCCCCGTGCCGTGATGAGCACGTTGTGCTGCGTCGGCTCGCCGGCCCAGTGACGCGGACCTCGGATGGTTCCCTTGGACACCGAGTGCTGTCCGGGGAGCAGCGTGAATGCCGACGGGGTGAAGTCGACGTCGACGTCTTGGGCGTCGCCGATCAGGGTGACATCGACCTGCTGGGGTTCGTTGTTGGTGACGTCGAGGTGGAACTTGGCGCGCCGGCGGGCGCGGATCGTCGAGGGGGTGGCGACCAGTTCCACCCGAGCCACCGAGGCGATCGAGAGCGTGAACGGTGTCAGGACCGCGCGGTCACTGGGACGGTTCGAGGTGACCTCGAACGCGGCGGCGTGCTGGCCGATCCCCAACGTGCGGGGGACGGCGACGGGGACGTCGAGCGTCGCCGATTGGCCGACGTCGATCGGGATCTGGATCGCTGGGGCGGCAGACGCTGCGCCGTGCTCGCCCTGATCGAGGCCGACCACGGCGATCGTGTACACCGCCGCGGACGTTCCGTCGTTGTGGATCTCGACGCGCCCGGTCACCGTCTCGCCGGGTGCGGCGCCAATCGTCGGCGTGTGGGTCACCAGTCGAAAACTCATGGGTAGCTGCTCAAGTCGAAGTCGGGAACGGGAATCTCGAGGCCGGGTTCGGTTCGAACGACCTCGGAATCGATCGCGTTCGGTGCGTTCGGGCCGTCGAACACGGCGACCACGTAGTTCTCGGGCGCGTCGAGCGAATCGAACGTGTACGTCCCGGTCGTCGGGTCGGTCTGGGTCGTTGCCCGTGGTGTCACGGGGAACAGGGCCGGATCGTACAGCCGAACGGTGTATGCCCGTCCGGTGTGTGACGGACTCGGGATGACGCGCCCGAGCAGGCTGGCCTGACGGCCGAGCTGCACTTCGATCGGGGCAGGGAGTCCGGCGGTCGTCACGTTGACGAGCACGACGACGGGAATCGTGCCGACACGGCTCGCCGTCAGGGTGTAGCTGCCGGGCTCGATCCCGGTGAACGCGAACCGTCCGACCGATGGCTCGTCCGAGGTCAGGAGCACGAGCTCATTGGCGCCGTCGGTCAGCCGTACCGTGGCTTGAGCAGCGGGAGCGCCACCGACATCGCGCACGAGACCGTCGACCGTCGTCGTGTCCGGTGACAGCGACACGTCGATCCCGGTCACGTTCTGCGTCCCGTTGGCCGGGTTCAGATCGACGACTCGAACCTGCGGGATCGTGTTCGCTCCCGAGAACGTCAGCGTGTACGTCCGTGGCGCCGGGAGGTTCGTGAACTCGTAGCTGCCCGCGAGACTGCCTTGACTCACGATGGCCGTGGTGCGATTGACGTCGCCGCCCGAAATGGTGACGCTCAGTCCGCGTGCGGGCGAACCGTTCAGCAGCGCTCGGCCCTGCACGCTGCCCGATGCGGCGGCGAGCGTGACGTTGAACGCGCTGGTCGGGCTGTCCGTGGCGAGGTTGATCGTGCGCGCCTCGGTGGCGTAGTCGGGATGGGTGAACGTGACGGTGTACTGGCCGGGGACCGCCAGATCTCGGAGGGTGAACTCGCCCTTGTTGCCTTCGGTGAGTGAGACGGTCTCGACGCTGTTGGTGCCGTCGGTGGCGGCCACGGTGACGCCGCCGAGCGGTCCGGTCGCTCCGGACACCACGCCTTCGATCAGGCCGTTGCCGGCGCGCAGTGTGATCTCGACGCCGTCGAGCGGTTGTCCCGGTTCCAGCACCAGGCCGCGTGTCTCGGTGGCGAAGCCCGGCTTGGAGACGACCATCTCGTAGGCGCCCGGCGAGGGAATGTCGGGGAGCACGAACGTGCCGTCGGGTCCGACGTCGACGGTGGCCACGACACCGGGCGACCCCGAATCGGCCTGTCCGGGAGCGATCAGTTGGATCACGACGCCGGATGGATCGTCGATGTCGACCGAGCCGGAGACCTCGACGGGGATCCCGCCGATCTCGATCGGGTCCAGTGCCGTTGCTTCGCCGAGTGCCACCTGGAACGGTTCGGCGTCGGCTGCCGTGGCGGAGTTGCCGTACCAGATCTGGTTGACGCCCGACCCGCTCAGTCGCAGCAGATAGGTGCCGCGGCCCAGATTGGCGAAGGTGAACGCGCCGTTGTCGTCGGTCGCTGCGGTGGACACCGGGTTCTCGAAATCGGACGCGACGAAGAGTTCGGCGGTCGCGCCGGAGAATCCGGCGCCGGTGGTTCGCGACACGAGGGACCCGGTGACCGTCCCTGGGTTCGCGGGGACGACCGCGCCGCCGGCGCCGCCGGTGCTCAGCGCTGCATCGAGCACATCGGTCGACACCTGGGCTTCTTGGACCACGCGGTCGAACGATCGGCTCAGGACGGCAGCGAACACCGCTGCCGCGGTGAGGAGCCCGAGCAGGGTGAGCATCCAGCGCCCGATGCGGGGACGCTGGATGAACGTGGCCATCGCCGCGACGTCGTCCTCGGCGTGGACACCGAAGGTGAACGTTCGCGGTCGAGGCGACCCGAACCAGGATCGTCCGCCTTCGGCCGTGATCTCGATCACCTGTTCGCGTCCGGGCGCGACGACGACGTCTCGTGGCTCGAACGTGAACTCGGCCAGGTCCTCGGGGTCGACGGCGTAGGCCGACGCAGAGACGGCGGCGTTGCCGACATTGCCCACGACCAGACTGAAGGTCGCTCGCTTCCCGGCGGTGATCATCGTCGGGTCGACGTGGACCGATGTCTTCGTGCTGGGCTCGACGGACAGTTCGACCTGGCTCAGCGCGAAGCTTCCCGGGTCGTCTTCGGAGGCCACGTTGACGGTGAGTGCCCGTCGCGACGCCGGATAGTCGGCCGGCAACCGGACATTGACCGACACGTTCGCGGTGTCGCCGGGGAACAGCGACAGCCGCGAGGGCTCGATGTCGACCCACGACGGGTCGAGTCCGAACACCTGGACGCGGTAGGCGTCGATCACCGACGAGGAGTTGGTGACGGCGATCGAGAGGAATCCGGTCGCACCAGGTGCGACCTCGACGATCTCGGGCCACGCCGCGGTCTTCATGGTGCTGCAGCGAGCGTCGTGTTGTAGGTGCCGTTGACGCCGGCGGTCACCGAGATCAGGATCACCTTGGTCGCGAACCCGGAGCGCTCGAACGTGAGGGTGTACGCGCCGGGAGGCGTCGAGGTGAACGCGTAGGAGCCGGCGGGGTTGGTCGCGCTCGTGGTGGTACGAACGAGTGGTGTTCCGTCGCTCAGGCTGATGGTCACGCCGCCGAGGCCGCCGTTGGGTCCGGACACGGTGCCCGCGACCTGTGCCGTGCTGGAGATCAGCGTGATCTGTCCGAGGTTCTGTGGGCCACCGGCACTGAACGACGCCGACAGCGTCTCGGTCTGGAACCCGGCGGCCTCGATGCTGACCGTGTACACCCCGGGCACCGGCAGGTCGCTGACGGTGAAGGTTCCTGCGTCGCTTCCCGTGGTCAGCGTGGTGGTCTCGGAGTTGACGCCGTCGCCGAGGACGACCACCTTCGCTCCGCCGACCGGTTGTCCGGTCGCGTCCACTGCGACGCCGGCCACCGTGCCGCTTCCGCCGATGAGCTGCACCGCGAGCCCGGTGCGGTTCTGGCCGGCGCTCAGGCTGAGCGCGATCGTGGTGCTGGTGTAGTTCGGCAGGTCGAAGCTGATCGAGTACGTCTGCGGGGTCGCCAGCCCGACGATCTGGAACTGGCCGACGTTGCCCGAGGTCGGTGTCACCGACTTGACCACGAGGTCGCCGGACCGGGCGGTGACCGCGACGCCGCCCAGTGGTTGGCCGTTGCCGTCGCGCACCGTGCCCTCGATCGTCCCGGTCGCCGCGGTGATCTGCACGGTGTTCATCACCGTGGTCTCACCGCCCGCCAGGGTCTGCTCGAACTGTTGGGTCTGGAACCCTGGCCCGGTCACGGTGATCTGGTACGTGCCCGGGGTCGGCAGACCGGACATGTCGATCACGCCGTCGGTGGTCGTCAGCGGTGGGATCGTGACGCCCTCGGCGGGCCCGGTCGTGCCGTCGGGTCGTTCGGTCAGGAGTGTGGCGGTGACGGTGAGCGGGACGCCGTCGGCGTCGGGCGGGACGGCGATCTGCCCGAGGAGTCGCCCGGTGTTGCCACTCATCTCGATGTTGAGGTCGTCGCGAGTCTCGAGCGGGTCCAGTGCGACGACGTCGGCAGTCGACGCGTCGCCGGCCCCGTCGAACCACAGCGTCTGGTATCCATCGGCGCTGTAGCGCAGCTTGTAGTTGCCGGGGATCAGGCTCTTCAGTGAGAACGCGCCCTCGTCGTCGGTTGCTGCGGATCCGACCGATTCGAGCAGGCCGTCCGAGGTGATGCGCATGGCCTCGACGGTGATGCGAGGCACGCCTTGACCGGTCGTGCTCGCGGTCACGGTGCCCTCGGCGGTCGCCGCCACGCGCGACAGCGGAATGTTGTCGGGGCCGGTCATGAATCCGGCACCGACCGCTTTGGCCGGCGGTTCCGTCCGGCGGAGTTCGGTGACGACGAACAGGAAGATCAAGGCCCACAGCAGGATGATCGAGGCGAGGATCAACGCGGTCAGGACACCGCGCGGGATCTTGGGTTTCTGGCGGAAGGTGCCGATCTCCTCGACGACGAGATCGTCGACGCGTGCGGTCACTGTGATCGAGCGGCTGACGGGATCCCCGAACCAGGGACGTTTGCCCCGCATCGTGATGTCGATCTCGGCGTCGTGATCCTGTGGGATGACGACGTTGGATGGCTCGGGTGTGCAGTCGACTTCGCGCGTCGGCTCCAGCGCGTCGATCATGACCTCGGACGACGTGTTGCCGGTGTTGGCCACCGTGGCGACGATCGTCGCGGACCCACCGCCGGTGATGATCCGCGGCACCAGCGTGATCGCGAGGCCCGGCTGCGGTGTGACCGTCAGCCAGAAGTCGTGAACGCTCTGGCGATCGGCGTCGATCGTCGACACGATCCGGGTGATGACGAGATAGTCACCCGCCGGGCACGTCGTGGGGATGTCGAGGACCAGTTCGAGTTGGTCCGACGCCTCGGGAAAGAGGCTGATCAGGGGGCGTTCGAGCCGGATCCAGTCGGGGTTGATGCCGTCGACGATCGCCGTGACGCCATCGATGACGTCGGCGTTGTTGGTGACGGTGATCGCGACCCGTCCGGTCTGCCCGGGAGTCACCTCGAGATGGCTGAGCGCCAGGTCGGTCTTCACGAGCGCGCGCCGGGGGTGAACGGGGTCGGCGCGATCATGCGAATCGCACCCCACCTGACGCCGGCACCGTGGTCACCAAGGGAGGCTCGGTCTCCAGGACGACTTCGTCGCCGGGGCTGGCGCGCAGCAGGAACTGACCGTGCGGATTGACGTAGGTGGCGTCGCCCGGCGAACGCACGACGCTGCCGATGGCCCCGCGCTCGACGGCATCGACGACCTCTCCGGCGACGCGGCGGCGGCGCTCGGGTTCGGAGTTGCTGCCGTTGAGTCGGCCGAGTGCAGTCTCGAGACCTTCGACGGGCGGTCCGGCAGGAATCGAGAATCCGGTGTCGAACTCGGTCGTGAGGACCAGGTTCAGACCCGGCTTCAGCTGGCCTTCGAGCGCCTTGAAGACGTCCATGTGGTCCTCGCCCGCCCGGGCCATGGCCAAGGTCGGGACATCGAGACGGGCGAGTTGCTCGGGGAGGAACTCGCGTGGGATCGCCCCGTGGACGAGCAGCGCGCGGATGACACCGGCGAGCAGACCCCGTTCGTCGCCGTGGTCGGAGGTCCACGCCGACACCACGTAGCGGAGTTCGACCACCGGCAGCGCGGGTTGATGGACGACCTGGCCATCGAGCTCGATGGTGCGCATGCCGCTGCGGGAGTTCGTCGAGCGACGAATGTCCCACAGGAAGAGGTTGATCGTCGGCCGGGTGAGCTTGGCGCTCCACTCGCGGTCGGGTGCGTCGAAGGCGACGTCGACGTCGGTGGCGCTGAGCGGAACTGTCGCTCGGAAGAAGGCTTCGAGGCCCTCGTCGATCAGTTCCAGCACGTCGCCCACCCACCTCGTTTCTCTGTCACTCAGGTCGACACGACCTTACTCCATCGGGGTCGCCAACTCGTGCAGGGAGGGAGGTCTTCTCGTCGCCGTCGCGTCGCCGCCAAGTGCATCAGCTACGGTCGCAACATCGTGATCCGACGAAGCTTCTCACGGGTGCGCCCGCTTGCAGCGGTGGCCGTGCTCGTCGCCCTCGCAGCGTCATGTTCCGGCGATGACGGGGGAGACGTGATCGACCTCGCTCCGACGGCGATCGGCACCTGTGTCGACTTCGGTGACACGGTCGGCGCGGACGTGACCGAGCTTCCCGAAGTCCCCTGCGGCGAGGAACACTCACACGAGATCTACGCGCTCGCCGAGGTCGACCTGGACACGTACCCGGGTTTCGAGGCGCTCGAGGCCGACGCCCAAGCACAGTGCCTCGCCGCGTTCGAGGACTACGTCGGAATCAGCGCCTTCGATTCGGAGCTGTTCTTCTCGTGGCTGGTCCCCACCCTGACGAGTTGGGACAAGGACGACGACCGTCAGATCATCTGCCTGATCGGTGAGGGCAACGGGGCCCGGTTGGTCGGTTCCGTGCGCAACATCAACCGCTGACGCTCTCCGCTCGGTTCAGTAGTCGCCGGCGAGGTCTCGTTTGCCCTCGGCGCTCGCCTTGGCGGCGTGTCCGAGCAGATTCCGGGCCATCGACGACGTGTGCTGGGCCGAGTGTGCGGCGTAGACGGTCTCCCGGACGGACCAGACCTCGGGGTTGTCCGGCGCGGCGAGCGCAGCGAACTCGACGAGATGACACGCCAGCCGAGGGTCGCCCGAGGCCAGGACCTCCTCGGCCCGAGCGAGCACCTTGTCGACGCCACCAGCGAGCTCGACCCATTCGGTGGCCTGCTGAGCGCGTGGTGCGGGAAGCAGGTTGTCGTGTTCGCCGTCCCACCAGCCGCCGTAGCGACGCCACACGTTGCGAATCAGGAACTGCGGGTGGTCGTAGACCGCTTGCAGGTACGGCTTGTCGGCGAGGTGTGCCGGGATCTCGACCTCGTGCAGGCAGGTGTCGAGGCTCTTGCCCTGGTTCATGATCGCCAGTGTCTGGGCCTCGACCGACTCCAGCAGTTCGGCGGTGTCGGTCAGGGCGGCGGTGATCCGGTCGGCGCCGAAGATCGGCAATCCGTGACCGGCGAGCATGATCTCGGGCCGGAGGGCAGCCATCTCGCGCAGCGCAGCACCCCAGTCGGACAGGTAGCGCTGGACCTTCTGTGGGTTGCCGGCGTTCGGGATCGCCCAGATGAACAGGTCGCCCGGGTGCAACACCTTGCGTTCGGGGACGTAGGTCCAGGTGGCGTCGTCGGTCTCGCCACGGGCGTGGCGGAGCTCGAAGGTCATGTCGCCGCGGGTGAACGTGAGCTGCTTCGCGTAGGTGACGTCCGGGTCGCGATACTCGCTGGGCCAGGAGAACTGGGGGACGTCGATCGCGAACTGGCGTCGGTTGATCGCGGTGTTCCATCCCAGCGTCTGCTCGTAGCGGCGGAAGTGTGCGGGGAGTTCCTCGTGGGCGTAGACGGTGGGGCGCTCCCAGCCCTTCTCGGCCGATTCGGCATCGAACAGCGCCGTGCCGAGCACGTGGTCGACGTGATGGTGGGAGTAGACGGCAGCGGCGAGCGGTGTGTCCGGGCGCCACGACCGCACGGTCTCGTAGACGTTCCTGCGGTCGAACGCGCCGCCGGTGTCGAGCATGACGAGTCCATCGCCGGTGTCGAGTGCATTCACGGACGCGATCGACTTGAGGGTGAGGAGGCCGTCCTCGATCTCCTCGCTCGCGGTGCTGACGGAGCCGTCGTCGTGATGGACGTGCACCGGTTGAACCGGGTGGTGCGTGTGCACCAGTTCGCCTCGCCCTTGCCAGTGTTCCTCGGCCAGTTCTCGGATCGTCGCCATGACGCGACAGTAGCCATGCCGCCGACGCGGTTCGATCGCTGTGCTCCGTGGCGGGCAGACTGCGGCGATGAACGTGACCGACGCCGTGAACGCCCGAAAGTCCGTGAGGGCGTTCCTCCCAGACGCCGTGCCAGACGAGACCATCGCCCAACTCCTCACCACCGCGTCGCGGTCTCCGTCGGGAGGCAACGTGCAGCCATGGCGGATCTACGTGATCAACGGTGACTCGATGGCGCGCTTCCGGGCCTTCCTGGCGGACCGGCCGGTCGAGCCGGCCGCCTACGACATCTATCCCTCACCGCTGGGTGAGCCGTACCGGTCGTCGCGCTACAAGATCGGCGAGGACATGTACGCCACGCTCGGGATCGGTCGCGAGGACAAGGCGGGCCGGCTCGGCCAGTTCGCGAAGAACCTCGACTTCTTCGGTGCGCCGGCGGCCATCTTCTGCTTCATCGACCGGTCGATGGGTCCACCGCAGTGGTCGGACCTGGGCATGTTCCTGCAGACCTTCATGCTCCTCGCGCAAGAGGCCAGCCTCGACACGTGTCCGCAGGAGGCCTGGGCGGTCTACGAACAGGCGGTCAGCGAGTTCGTGGAGGCCCCGCCCGAGCAGCGCATCTTCTGCGGCGTCGCCATCGGCCACGCCGACCCCGACGCCCCGATCAACGCCCTCACCACCACCCGCGAACCCCTCGACGTCTTCGCCCGCTTCGTCTGACCCGCAACCCCCGAAATTCTGAGCCGGGATTGCGCCCAGCGCAACGCCGGCTCAGAATTTCGGGCTGTCAGGCGGCGGTCGTGACGTCGGCGGTCGCGATGTCGGCGGTCGTGACGTGGGCGGTCGTGGTGTCGAGGCGGGTGAAGAGGCGGTCGAAGACGTTGACGCGATCGAACTGGAGGGCGTGCTCGCGGGCGGCGGCCGCGAGGGCGGATCGCTGTTCGGGCGTCGTCCGCAAGATGGCGTCGTCCAACGCCTGGGCGATCGCCATCGGGTCGCCGATCGGCACGATCCGGGCGTGGTCGCCGACGGCCTCGGGGATGCCCCCCGTCGCGGTCGTGATCACCGGTCCGCCACCGGCGAGCATCTTCTCGACGAGCGCGATGCCGAACGTCTCGACGAACTCCGGTCGGGGTTTGCTCGCCAGGACGTACGCGGCGCTGCCGGCCATCAGATGGGTCTTCTCCTCGTCGTCGACGTCGTCGAGGAAGATGATCCGGTCCGCGGCAGGTGACGCAGCCGCGCGGGCGCGCAGCGCCAGGGCCTCGGGCCCCGTGCCGGCGATCACCAGGGGGACGACCTCTCGGGCATGGCTGGCTGCGTAGCCGTCGATGAGGTCGTCGACGCCCTTGGCCTTCGTCACCCGCGACAGGAACAGCACGAAGCCGTCGTCGCTGAGCCCACGGCGGGCGAGCACGGACTCCCGCTGACCGGGATCGGCGGCGGTGAACCGCCGACTGTCGATCGCCGGATACGAGATGCCCACGCGCTCGCGGCACTGCGGGGCGAAGGTCGTCCCGTGACGGGCATCGATCGCGGTTGCGGAATCGACGATCAGATCCTTGGTGAACGCGGAGACGGCGACGCAGTGGTCGCTCGCGAGGTACGCGGTGAAGACCTGGGCAGCGGCACCGAACAGCCCCTCCTCGACCGATGAGCGCACGACGTTGGTGATGTCCGAGCCGACGGCTTCCGCGATCGTGGTCACGTTCGTGGGCAGTCCCGATGCTCGGGCAACGGCGAGCGCATCGTTGACGGCGGTGGTGTGCGGCGTCAAGTACAGCGACATGCACACCGTGGGGACGCCATCGGTGAACAGCTCGACGAGACGTCCGACGATCCCGGCGTAGAACCGGGCGTCGGGGACCTTGTAGTCGCCGACCGCGTCCGGACGCTCGACGGTGATCCCCTCGCTGTACGGCAACAGTTCGTCGAGTGGCTTGAGTGGGAGGCCGGCCGCTTGCAAGGTGGGGATCTGCCAGGTGACGATGCGTACATCGTCGAAGCCGCGCCGCAACGCGACCTCCGCGAGGTTGCGGGCCTCGCCGGAGTGGCCGCAGATCACTGGATCGGCGCGCACGACGATCACGAGGCGTCGAGACGGGGGTCCGATGGTCATGAGGTGGGTTCTCCGTTCGTTGGTTCGTGGTGCGGTGGGGTGGTGGAGTGCGGTGTGGTGTTCGTCGATGCCGATGGGGGACGGGTCGCGACGCCCCAGGCCGACGGATGGCTGCCGAGGTCGAGATGCAGTCGGCCGCCGGTGTGGAGTTCGGCGAGGGTGATCCAGCTGCGAGCGAGCGGGATGCCGTTCAGTCGCGCGGACTGGACGTACTGCGTTGGCCCGTCCGGCTCCGGCTCGGTGAAGCCGGTGGTCTCGATGTGGAATGCGCCGCCCGGTACGTTGATCCGCGCGCTCGAGAACGACGGTGCGTTGACGAACACGATCTGTTGTCCTGCGACGGGGAAGAGACCGAGCGCCGCCCAGACGTACCAGGAGCTGAGGCCGCCGGAATCGTCGTTGCCCGGCAGCCCACCACGGGTGGTCCCGAACATGTTGTCGACGATGGCGTGGACGATCTCGGCGGTCCGATCCGGCCGCCCGACGTAGTGATAGGCCCACGGGGCTTCCATGTCGGGCTCGTTGTTCAGACCCTCGAAGCGGTCGAGGGCGTAGCCCGCGGCGAGCTCGTCGGCTCCCGGTGCCACGCCGAGCTGCTTGACCGGGGGCTCACCGAATCCGAAGAAGCGGTCGAGGAGTTCCGTGAACGCGAGTTCGCCACCGGCGAGATCGATCCTGGCGGCCATGTCGTGCAGGAGGCGGAACGAGTAGTTCCACTTGCCGCCCTCGTAGAACGTCGAATCGACGAGCAACCCCGTCGTCGGGTCGAATGCGTCGACCCATCGAGCGGCGACAGTGTCGAGTTGTCGAGCCAGCGCGTCGTCGCCGATGTGGGCTGCGACCGCCGCGGTGCAGTGGAAGCCGAACGTGAGGTCGAGCGTGTGGGTGATCGGATGGGCGATCCCGCGCTCCATGAACTCTTCGCCGTAGTTGCGCCGCAGATCGTTGTGCATGTGCACCAACGCCCAGTCCCAGTCGATGCCCGGCAACTCCAGCGCACAGATGTCGGCGAGGAAGGTGTGGGCCAGCGCGCTGCCCTGCCGCGAGAATCGGTCCGCACCGCGGGCCATTCGATATCCGATGGGCAGATTGCCCTCCTCCTCGCAGATCGTGAGCAGTGCCGTGGCGAGTTCGACGGCCCGGGCCGGCGCCAGCACGGTGATGAGCGGCAGCTGGGTCCGGTAGATGTCCCACATCGTCGCGATGTCGAACACGAACGGCCCGTTCGCCGGCCAGAAGGGGCTCTCGTCGGCTGCGAAGCACGGCTTGATCAGCGAGTGGTAGAGCGCCGTGGCGAAGACGGTGCGGCGCTCGGTCGATCCGGTCTCGACGTGGATCGCGTCGAGCTGACGCGCCCAGTTGCTCCGGGTTGCGAGCCGGCGGGTCTCGAATCTCGATTGCTCGGGCGGGCAGTCTGCGTGGAGATTGGCTCGGGCCTGCTCGACACCGCGGAGCGAGAACCCGAGCCGCAGCTCGATCGACTGGCCGGGCTGGGTCGGTCCCCTGAGCAGCAGACCGAATGGGCGAAGTGTCGTCGGACGGATCGAGTCGAAGCTGAGCTGCGTGCCGCCCGGCATCAGCCGTTGGTCGTACCAGAGCATCTGTCGCCATGCCGGCGTGTCGCACTCGATGTGGACGGCGAGCGGTGCGCCTTCGACGACGATCTCACCCTGCGCGATGCCCGGAGCGATCGTGCCCAGGTGGGCGCGGGTCGGGACCGTGCGTCCGTGCTCGATGGTCAGCCCTCCGAGTGAGAGATCGATCACCAATCGGGCGTCGTCGTGCGCCGGAAACGTGTAGCGATGCACGGCGCTCTTGGACCCGACGGTCAGCTCGCACCGGATGCCGTTCTCGAGCGTCGCGGAGTAGTAGCCCGGGTCTGCGGACTCGTCACGGATCGCCCACAAGGTGCCGAGGTCGTCGAGCGGGTCGAGCATCGGCGTGACGCGGAGGTAGTTGTAGTACTTGCGGATCGCCCCGGTCCCGGACTGTTGGAAGTGGGTGAACCCGGAGGCCATCACACGGTCGTGGAGCGCGTCGGGCACGCCCTCGGTGGCGAGTTCGTGGAGGCCGTACCCGGTCGGATAGGCGCCCGAGTAGGCGCACGCGGAGACCATGCCGAGCGGCGCAGTCGCCCCGGGGTGGGTGTTGCCGACCTGCGGCTTCGGCCACCACCAGGACGCGGCGAGCCCGGTCGGGGACAGGTCGGTGACGTCGGTACCGATGAACGCGTCGACCGCGTCGATCACGTTGGCTTGTCGTCAGCGACGAGGCGGAACGGGGCGACGGTGTCCTCCATGGGCGCACGTTAGGAATCGAGTGTTCCGGCATCGTTTCGCCCGTGTGAACGCGAGGGTTCGCTCCGGCGCGAGAATCGGTGCATGCCTGTTGCTGCCGTCCGCACGCCCGAGGAACGCTTCGCCGATCTCGCCGACTTTCCGTATCGGCCCTGCTACATCGAGGTGGACGGACTGCGGATGGCCTACGTCGACGAGGGCTCGGGTGACGCCGGGACGATCCTGCTCCTGCACGGCGAACCGACGTGGGGGTACTTGTATCGGCGCATGATCCCGCCGCTCGTCGAGGCGGGTTTCCGAGTCGTCGCACCGGATCTGATCGGCTTCGGTCGGTCGGACAAGCCGACCGACCGCGAGGCGTACACATACGCGAATCACGTCGGGTGGCTCACAGCATTCGTCGGCGGATTGGACCGCCCAGACGAGGGGTTCTCGGTGTTCGTGCAGGACTGGGGCGGTCTCCTGGGGTTGCGCGTGGTTGCCGAGAATCCATCGTGGTTCGATCGAGTCGTCATCGGCAACACGGCGTTGCCGACGGGCGAACCGATGGGCGACGGGTTCATGATGTGGCGGCAGATGTCGCAGGAGATGGATCTGACGGACTGCGGGCGCCTCATCGCTGGGAGCTGCCGCACTCGGGAGTTGAGCGAGGCGGAAGTCGACGCCTACAACGCTCCGTTCCCCGATCCGACCTTCCTCGCCGGAGCTCGTGAATTCCCCCTCCTGGTCCCGATTGACGCAGACGATCCCGCTGTTCCGGCGAACCGCGCCGCGTGGGGGGTGCTCGAACGGTGGACGAAGCCGGTGTTGACGTTGTGGACGCCTGACGACACGGTGCTCGGGCACTTGCAGCAGTCGTTCGTCGACCGCATCCCGGGTGCCGCCGGACAGCCACATCAGACCTTCGAGCCGGGCGGTCACTTCCTCCAGGATGATCACGGTGAAGCGGTGGCCGCTGCCGTCGTCGACTGGCTGATGCCGTGACCGGCTGATGGCGTCGTGTCGTGGTGCCGCAGTGCGGATCAGCCTTCGACGGCGATGGTCAGGACCGCGTCGGCGTGTGTTGCTGCTTCCTCGGGCGACAGCGTGGCACCGAGTTCGACGATGAATGCCACGCCGTCGGCATCGGAGAGTTCCTGGCGTGCCCATGTCGCCGCGATGCCGGTGTAGGTGCCCCCGGTGATCTCGCCCATCGGGAGGCTGGCCAACTCGGCATAGCGGGCGCGCACACGGCCCTCGCGACCCTGTGCGGGATTGATGACGAACAGGTCCTGGTGGTACCAGAGGGCGATGTCGGGTCGGAGCTGGGAGATGAAGTTCGTGATCGCCTGCGTCTCGGGTTCGCTCGCCGGGCCGGTTCCCGCATACTGGCCGTCGCCCGGCACACCGATCGTTCCCCACTTGTAGGGGAAGTTGCGGTTGAGGTCGACGTCGTTGTCGTTGTGGCGGTCCTGCGCCGCTTGACCGTCGGGGTTCATCGACTCGACGATCCACAGCTCCACGCCGTCGGGCACATCCCGGCGTCGGAGTTCGTCGACGATCGCGAGGCCGTCGTCCTCGTCGCCGTGGATCACGCCGATCACGAGGACGCGCCGCCCGCCGGGTGTGCCGTACCGCTCGGCGAAGATCGGACGGCCGCCGGCGGAGAATCCGAGGCCGACGATGTCGTGGGTGAGGTCGAGCGGTCCGGACGCGGTCGGGACCGCGATGGTCGTCGTGGTCGTGGTGGTCGTGGTCGTGGTGCTCGTGGTCGTGGGCGTCGTCGAGGCGGGAGCCGTGATGGTCGTGGAGGGTGTCGTGTCGATGGCGGAGTTGTCCGGCGCGGTCGCTGCGGCGAGACCGGAGGATGGCGACCTGGCCCCGCCCCCATCGCTGGAGCACGCGATCAAACCGGCCGACAGCAGTACCGCGGCGGCCAGGAGCGTGTGGCGGTGGAGCGGTCGTCGGGCGGAGATCACGGTGAGCTCACCCGGAGATCGCGTGGCGTTGCAGGTCGGCCAGATCGACGTACTCGAGCGTCGACATGTGCGTGGCTTCGAGGACGACGCCGCACGCCCGTCCGGCGTCGAACGCTTCCTTCCAGCGGTCAGCGCAGACACACCACTGATCCCCGGCACGCAGTCCGGCGAAGCCGTACTCGGGCATCGGGGTGCTCAAGTCGTTGCCGATCGATTTCGAGAACTCGAGGAAGTCGTCGGTGAGGCGGCAACACACGGTGTGCATGCCGAGGTCGTCGCCCCGGTTCTCGCAGCAGCCCGTCCGGTGGTACCCCGTCATCGGGTCGTACGAGCAGGGCTGCAGTTCGGTTCCGAGGACGTTGCGTTGATGCACGGTGTCAGTCTGCCCGCGCTCAGACGTTGACCCCGACGAGTTCGCCGATCGAGTAGGTGACCGCGCAGGCGACGAGCACGATCGCGACCTGGCGGACGACCGACTTGAAGATCGAACGCTCGGCGTACTTTCCGATCGCTGCGCCGACCAGCGCGGCGGCAACCACGCCGATCGCGACGGAGACCACGGCGGGGGCGAACCCGGTGGCCCCGGTGAACCAGGGGATCACGGGCAGCATCGCTCCGAAGGTGAAACACACCAGCGAGATCACGGCGGCCCGGAACGCCGACGGGAGGTCGTACGCGTCGATGCCCATCTCCTCGCGGGCGTGGACCCGCAGCGCTTCGGTCGGCGACGACATGACGTCTTCGGCCGCAGCGCGAGCCGTGTCCGGGGAGATGCCGTGGCCCTCGTACATCGTCGCCAGCTCGGTCGTCTCCGCGGCGGTGTTGCGGCGGAGTTCGCGGCGTTCGACCGCCAGTTCCCGTTCGATCAGTTCGTTCTGTGCCGAGATGCTGATCCACTCGCCGGCGGCCATCGAGATCGCCCCGGCGATGGCTCCGGCGAGTCCGGCGAGGCGAACCACCGACGAGTCGACGCCGGATCCGGCGAATCCGAGGATGAGCGACACATTGGAGACCAAGCCGTCGTTGATCCCGAACACCGCGGCACGAGCCAGCCCTCCCGACACCTGCCGGTGGCCTCCGTGGAGCACGTGCGCCTGTTCCTGCATCTCGGCGACGCTACCGCCCGCCGAATCCCGGCCGCCGAGCGATCCCGTCGCGATTGGGCACTGACCCCGATCGCGACGTGGTGGTGAGTGGGGCGGAGAGGAGGTGACGGATGCGTTCGGCGATCACGGCTACGTTGAGTCGGGACGGGTTGCCGTCAACAGTTTGGAACCGACATGAGTGCTCACAACGACGTGGCCGACATCCTGGGAAGCCTGCTCCGCCTCGCTCGCGAGCGCCGCCCCGACGACAAACTGCTCCGATCCTTCCTCGCCCGGTTCTACCGGGAACTCCCCGACGAGGACGTCGACGACCGCCGCTTGGAGGATGCCTACGGCGCCGCCGTCGCCCAGTTCGAACTCGGCAAACGCCGCAGTGCCGGGGAGACGGTGGTGCGCGTCGCTTCGCCGGACGGCGAGCACAACGGTTGGAAACCCGATCACTCGATCCTGATGTTCGTCACCGACGACGTGCCGTTCCTGATCGACACGGTGCGCATCGTGCTCGAGCGGCATGACCTCGGCACCCACCTGCTCGTGCATCCGATGTTGGGCGTCGACCGGACCGACGACGGCCACATCCAAGCGTTCGGGCGCGATCGCGAGCACATCGAGGCGTGGACGCTGATCGAAGTCGACCGATGCTCGACCAGCACCGCGGCCGTCATCGAGCGCGATGTCCACGAGGCCATCGACGGCGTGCAGCGGGTCGTGGCGGACTTCTCGTCGATGCGCGACCGGCTGCGTTCGGTGACCGACGGTGACCCGCTGCTGGCGTGGCTCGGCGAGCAGCACTTCGTCTACCTCGGCGCCGCGACGTATCGGCGGTCGGGTGGGCGTTTGACCCTGGTGCCCGACAGTGAACTCGGCGAGTACCGCACCGGGTATCTCGACGCGACCCGGATCGATCCGCCCGCACATCCAGCCGACCGGGTGAGGGTGACGGCGCGCACCGACGCCGTGTCGAGAATTCATCGCTCCGCTCGCATGACATCGATCGCTGTCCGTCCACCCGGTTCCGATCTCGAGTATCGGTTCGTCGGGTTCCTGGGGAGCGCGGCATACCGGCAGAGCGTGTTCGCGATTCCCGAGATCGACGTTCACGCGGCGGCCGTGGTCGAGACGATCGGTGCCTCGCTCGAGACCTACACCGGTCGAGCCGTCCGCAACGTGATCGAGACCCTGCCCCGCGACATCCTCTTCGAGCTCGACGAGCAGCCACTCGTCGAACTCGTGGGTGACATCGTCGGTCTGCAGGAGCGCCGCATCGTTCGGGTGTTCGACGTCACCGAGCCGGTCGGCCCGTGGACGCTCGTGCTCGTGTACATCCCGCGTTCCCGGTACACGGCGGATCTGCCCGACGTGGTCGCGGAACTCGTGAGCGACCACTACGGGGCCGACACCCGTGACCTCGAAGTGCTGCTCGGGCGCAGTTCGCTCGCCCGGATCTCGATGACCGTGCGTGCGCCCCGCCTCGTCGACGCCGACCGGCTCGTCGACGCGATCGACGTGATCTCGACGACCTGGCCCGAACGTGCCCGTCGTGCCCTGATCGACGAACTCGGTCCCGTCGAAGGACACCGGGTGTTCTCGATCGCCGGTGCCGCGGTCCCAGCGGACTACGAGGCACGGGTTGCGCCGGTCGACGCGGTCGACGACCTGGTCCACGTGGCGGCGATGCTCTCCCCGAACGACGGTGACGGACCGGAGGTCTCCACCTCCTTCTCGCGGACGTCGGGCTCGCCATCGTCGACATCCGAGCCGGGCGGCGCGGCGGGGGGTGTCGCGACCGAGCCGTGGAGATTCCGGGTGTTCCTGCGTGGTCGGTCGGCGACCATCGCCGAACTGGTACCGATTCTCGAGCACCTCGGCCTGCCTCCGGTCGACGAGCATCCCTCGGAGTTCCGCGGACCGGGCGGAACCGTGTACCTGTACGACGTCGGCGTCAGCGTCCCGTCAACGGAGATCAGCGCCGAGCAACACGCCGAGATCCAGCATGCGTTCGTCGGCCTGTTGCGCGGCGACGTCGAGGCCGACGGGCTCAACCGGCTGATCCTCACCGCAGGCCTCACGCGCCGACAGATCGCGGTGTTGCGCCTCTACAACCGGTACCTGCGACAGGTGAACTTCGCCTTCAGCACCTCGTACATCGAGCGGGCCCTGGTGCGTCACGCCGAGATCACCATCCGGCTGGCGTCGCTGTTCGACGCGCGGTTCGAACTGTCGATCGACGCCGACACCCGTGCGGAGCACGTGGCAGCGGTTCGCGACGAACTCGACACGCTGCTCGATGCGATCCCCTCGCTCGACGACGACCGGATCTGCCGAGCATTCGTGGCGCTGATCGACGCCACGGTGCGCACCAACGCATTCCGCAACCGAACCGAGCTCGCGGTGAAGCTGCTGCCACACGACATCTCGTTCCTGCCCGAGCCGCGTCCAGCGTTCGAGATCTTCGTGTGTTCACCCTTCGTCGAAGGTGTGCATCTGCGCGGAGGACGCATCGCCCGCGGTGGTCTTCGATGGAGCGATCGATCCGAGGACTTCCGCACCGAGGTGCTCGGCTTGGTCAAGGCGCAGATGGTGAAGAACGCGGTCATCGTTCCGATGGGCGCCAAGGGCGGGTTCGTCATCAAGTCGGGCACCGCTGATCCAGGCGATCGCGATGCGGTTCGGGCCGAGGGCATCGATCGGTATCGGCGTTTCGTGCGCAGCCTCCTCGACGTGACCGACAACGTCGATGGCGACGACGTCGTGCATCCACCCGACACCGTCATCTACGACGACAACGACCCGTATCTGGTCGTGGCCGCCGACAAGGGCACCGCCACGTTCAGCGACATCGCCAACGAACTGTCAGCGGAATACGACTTCTGGCTCGGCGACGCATTCGCCTCGGGTGGCAGCCAGGGCTACGACCACAAGGCGATGGGCATCACCGCTCGCGGGGCCTGGGAGAGCGTGCGCCGACATGCCCGCGTCATCGGCAAGAACGTCGATCGTGACACGCTCACGGCCGTCGGCGTCGGCGACATGTCCGGCGACGTCTTCGGCAACGGGATGCTGCTGTCCGAACACCTCCAGCTCGTCGCGGCATTCGATCATCGCCACATCTTCATCGACCCGACACCCGACCCGGCCCTGTCGTTCGCCGAACGGCGGCGGCTGTTCGAGCTGCCGCGCTCGAGCTGGGCGGACTACGACAGCGGGCTCATCTCCGACGGCGGCGGGGTGTACTCGCGCTCGCTCAAGTCGATCCCGATCAGCCCCCCGGCGCGCGCCGCACTGGGGCTCTCGGGCGACGACACGGACATGTCCCCTGCCGCGCTGATCTCCGCGATTCTCCGAGCCCCGGTCGACCTGCTGTGGAACGGCGGGATCGGCACCTACGTCAAGGCCGAGACGGAGACGCACGCCGAGGTGGGCGATCGAGCCAACGACGTCGTACGAGTGAACGGCGCCGACCTCCGTGCCGCGATCGTCGGTGAAGGCGGCAACCTCGGACTGACCCAGCTGGCGCGCGTCGAGTACGCCATCAACGGTGGCCTCATCTACACCGATGCGATCGACAACTCGGCCGGTGTCGACTGCAGCGACCACGAGGTCAACATCAAGATCGCGCTCGACCAAGTGGTGCGTGACGGTGGCCTCACCCGCGAGCAGCGCAACGCCGTCCTGGCCCAGATGACCGACGAGGTCGCGCAGCTGGTGCTCGACGACAATCGAGCACAGACGCTCGCCCTGATGATCGCTCGGACCCAGGCGCTGCCCATGGTCAACGTCCATGCCCGCTACCTCGAGACGCTCGAATCGGAGGGGTACCTGGAACGCGAGCTGGAATTCCTGCCGAGTGACAAGCAGATCGCCGAACGTCAGAGCAACGGCAGTGGTCTGCGGGCGCCCGAGTTCGCGGTCATGATCGCCTACACGAAGAACGCCGACGTGTCCGAGATCCTCGAGTCGGACCTGCCCGACGATCCGATGCTCGAGGCCGATCTGCTGTCGTACTTCCCGACGCTGATCCGTGATCGCTACCCGGATGCCATCCGCTCGCATCGCCTCCGGCGCGAGATCATCGCCACCGGCATCGTCAACAACATGGTCAACCTGGCGGGGATCTCGTTCGACCATCGCATGACCGAGGACTCGGGAGCATCGGTCTCCGACGTCGCCAGAGCGTTCGTGGCGTCGCGGGACATCACCGGATTCACGGAGCTCTGGCACGAGATCGACCAGCTCGATGGCGTCGTCGCCCTCGATGCGCAGATCGATCTCTTCCTCGAGGCTCGCCGAATGGCGGAGCGGGGGACCGTCTGGCTGCTGCGCCATCGTCATCCGCCGCTCGACATCGGCGACGCGATCGACACGTTCTCTGCCGGTCTGGCCTTCCTCGCCGAGTCCCTCGACACCGTCGTCTCGGGACGTGTGCAAGCCGACATCGAGGCGCTCCGGGAGCGGCGCATCCAGGCCGGGACGCCACCGGAACTCGCCGCGCGCTCGGCCCGCTGGCCCTGGTTGCACACCGGGTACGACATCGTCGAGATCGCGCACACCGAACGAACCAACGTCGCGGATGCCGCGACCGCGTACTGGTCGGTGTTCGACGCCTTCGACCTCGGATGGCTGTGGGACGGTGTCGGGTCCCTGCCGCGGTCGGACCGCTGGCAGGCGCAGGCTCGGTCGGCGTTGCGCGACGATCTGATGACCGTCCTCGCCGAACTCACGCGCCTGGTCATGCGCTCCGCGGATGGCTCGCCAGCGGCATGGATCGCCTCCAACGAGCGAGCGGTCGGGCGAGCGATCGCCATGCACACCGAGATTCGTCGTGCGGAGAGCTTCGATCTGACGACGCTGTCGGTGGCCTTGCGCCAGCTCAGGAACCTCACGCTCACGGCCGTGGTGCCCCCGGATCTGTGACCTTGCCGAAAACTTGCAGCAGTCTTCGCGACGGCTTGTCATGAATCGAGGCTTCGCGATGGCCGCCCACGGGTAGCGTCGACAGTGCCATGACCACCGGTCCCCGATTCCGCTTCGCCCCATCGCCCACCGGCTCGTTTCACGTTGGTGGCGCGCGCACGGCCCTGCACAACTGGGCGCTCGCCCGTCGTCTCGGCGGGACCTTCGTCCTGCGAATCGAAGACACCGATGAAGCGCGCAATCGTCCCGAGTGGACGCAGGGGATCATCGATGCGCTCGCGTGGATCGGGATCTCCTCGGACGACCCGCACTTCGAGGGCCCACACTTCCAGAGTTCGTTCGCCGCGGCGCACGTCGACGCTGCGAACCGGCTCTTCGAGCAGGGCGATGCGTACTACTGCGACCTGACGGCCGACGAGATCCAGCAGCGGGCCAAGGAACAGGGCACCTCCGGATACGACGGGTACTCCCGAGACCGTGGCCTGGGCCCTGGACCGGGTCGCGTGTTGCGGTTCCGGGTCCCCGCCGGGACCACCGTCGTGAACGACCTGGTGCGCGGCGCAGTGTCGTTCGACAACTCGACGATCGAGGACTTCGTGCTGCTGCGGGGCAACGGCACACCGGTGTTCCTCATCGCCAACGTGGTCGACGACATCGAGATGTCGATCTCCCACGTCGTGCGCGCCGAGGAACACCTGCCGAACACTCCGAAGCAACAGATGCTCTGGCAGGCGCTCGGGCACGAACCGCCGCAGTGGGGCCATGTGCCGGTGCTCGTGAACGAGCAGCGCAAGAAGCTCTCCAAGCGACGCGACAAGGTGGCCCTCGAGCAGTACCGCGACGAGGGGTATCTCGCCGATGCGATGGTCAACTACCTGATGACGCTCGGGTGGACACCGCCCGGTGACGAGGGCAGCGAGATCGTGCCGTGGAGCGAGATCGAGGCGGCCTTCCGACTCGAGGACGTGACCCACTCGCCAGCGTTCTTCGATCTGAAGAAGCTCGCTGCGTTCAACGGTGACTACATCCGTCTGATGCCTGCCGACGAGTTCGCCGAGCGCGCCGGCGCTGAACTCCCCGCCGACTGGGACCGAGATCGCTTCGCGGCGATCGCTCCGTACATCCAGGAACGACTCACGACGCTGCGCGAGGTGCCGGACAAGGTCGACTTCCTGTTCTGGCCCGACGGCTGTGAGGTCGACTACGACGAGTCCTCGTGGACCAAGGCGTTCAAGCCGGAGTGGGCGACACCGTTGCTCGCCGACGTGATCGGCGCCTACGGCGAGGTGGAGTGGACCGCTGACGCGCTCAAGACGTGCCTCGAGGACATCATGGCGCGCTACGAGGTGAAGCTCGGCAAGGCACAGGCGCCCGTCCGGGTTGCCGTCACCGGCCGCTCCGTCGGGCCGCCGTTGTTCGAGTCGCTGGAGGTGCTCGGCCGCGACGAGTCCCTTCGCCGTCTGTCGGCCGCCCACGACCGCGCCTCGAACGCCGGGGCGGTGCCGGGCGCCCAGGGCTGACCGCGATGGCCGAGCGCGAACTTCACGTCCCCTCCGACGCGGAGCGCGCAGCCGACGCACGAATCCTGGCGGCGCTCGGCGAGCACCAGTCCATCGGTGAGCGATACCTGCGGACCGGCGAGATTCCCGTGTCGGACCCGCGAGAACCATCGATGTCCCCGTCGCCGGAGGCTGGCATCCAGCGCGATCCGACGCCGCTGCAACCCGTGCCGCGCCCACCGCGCGGTGTCTGGCGCACGGTGGCGCGCGCGGCGTTGGTGGTCGCCGGCCTGGCGATCCTCTACGGCGTGGTGTCGCTCTGGCAGGTGTGGTCCACCGGTCGTTCGGACCAGACGCGCAACGTCGATGCCATCGTCGTGCTCGGCGCTGCCCAGTACGACGGGAGGCCATCGCCGCAGCTCGCGGCCCGGCTCGACCATGCGTTGGAACTCTGGCCGGACGGTCTGGCACCGATCATCATCGTGACGGGAGGCAACCGGCCGGGCGACCGCTACACCGAGGCGGAAGCTTCAGCGAACTACCTGATCGAACGCGGTGTGTCGGGAGACTCGATCAGACGCGAGGACGAGGGTGCATCCACCTACGAGTCGTTGCAGGGAATCCGCGAGCTCGTCGGTGACGACGTTCAGTCGCTGTTGCTCGTGACCGATCCGTACCACGCGCTGCGCAGCCGCTTGATCGCCCAGGAGTTGGGGTATCGGGCATACGTCTCGCCCGTCGACGACTCCGTGGTCACCGGGATCAACGAAATGCGGCGTGAACTGGGCGAAGCCGCCGGGGTCGCGCTCGGTCGAATCATCGGGTTCGATCGTTTGAGTGGGCTCACGGACTGAGGCCGATACAATCCGCTGCCGTCATACCGTGGGGTGTGGTGTAATTGGTAACACAGCAGTTTCTGGTACTGTCGTTCGGGGTTCGAGTCCCTGCACCCCAGCTCTGATCGATCGCCGACGCCCTGTCCGGGACGTCGGCGTCTGTCGTTTTCGGCCCGGGGACGGGCTCGCAGCGCATGTCGAATCGGTGTCGAAGTGCGACGATGGCTTCAGATCGTCGCCCAGCCAGCCGATCGAGGGTCATGAGGAACCAGCGCGTCGGCGCGGCGAACGGCACGACACCGCAAGCCCGTGCATGTCCTGCCGACGGCGGCTTCACGCTCGTCGAGCTGCTGATCGTGATCGTGATCCTCGGGATCCTGGCCACCGTCACCGTGTTCGCCGTTCGCGGCATCACCGACAAGGGACAGGAGAATGCCTGCTCGGTCGAGCTGCGAACGCTCGTGACCGCTCAGGAGTCCCACTACGCACTGCACGGCGGCTACGCCGACGAGGCCACGCTCGTGTCGTCGCAGACGCTGTCGGACGAGTCCTCGATGTTCGAGGTGACAGCCGCAGGCGGCGGCTACGAGATCGTCCCGGCTTCGTCGAGTTCGTGTACCGCGTCCTCCTCCGAGTCCGCCGGTGTCGCCGATCCCGGACCTGATGTCGCGCTGACGTCGAAGACGTTCCACGGGTTTCCGGCCTGGCACTACGGCAGTGTCGGAGCGGACGACGAGGTCGTCGTGTTCGGTGGGGCCGCCGGAGCGGCCGACTGGCAGGCGATGGTGAACGCCGCACCGGCGACGTCTCGCCGTGTGTCGTTCGTCGATCTCTCGTCGATCGATGCGGAGGCCGACGTGGCGCACCTGATGGCGCTGCCACGCACGAACGGCCAGACCACCTTCGTGCTCTACACGGTCGACGACGTGTCGAGCATCTCGAGGACCGGGGGCGGCACGTGGCCGACGGTCGACGCCTATCTCTCCAGCGCGGCGGCACCGGATCCGTACCAGCGACTGAACGGGAGCTCGGGTGCGATGGAACAGCTGCTCCTGGCCCTCGGATGAGGCGGCGGAACCGACACGTGGGATTCGGCCGGCTCGGAGCTACTATTCTGTGCCGACCTGACCAACCGCGGGGACTCCCACGGCGTCGGTGAGAACAGCCTGGCCCGTTCGTCTAGTGGCCTAGGACACCACCCTCTCAAGGTGGCGGCACGGGTTCGAATCCCGTACGGGCTGCCAAGAAAGTACCAGGTCAGAGCCACTCTTCGGAGTGGCTCTCCTGGTTTTCTGGACTCGTTGCCAATCTGATGCCAATCTCTCTGGAAGGAGAATTGGATGAAGGGTTTCATGAGGCAGCGGGGTGCGTCGTGGGAACTGAGGGTGTACCTCGGTCGCGATCCGCTCACCGGCAAGAAGCGCTATTCGACGCGAACGGTGCGAGGCGGCAAGCGCGAGGCGCAGACCGTGCTCGCCGAAATGATCACCGAGGCCGAACGCGGCATGACCGTTCGGACGACGGCGACAGTGGGGGAATTGTTGTCGGCGTGGATCGACTTCGCTGCGCCCGACTTCTCGCCCAAGACGGTCAAGGAGACGAAGGGCTACATCGAGCGGTCGCTGATGCCGGCGCTTGGATCGACACCACTGGCCAAGCTCAAGCCGGCTGACCTCGACGCGTTCTACCGTCGATTGCTGACGTCCGGTGGGTCCGGCGGTCGGCCATTGGCGCCGGGAACGGTGCGACGCATTCACGGCATTCTTCGCCGAGCGCTGAACCAAGGTGTCAAGTGGGGATGGCTGGGCATCAACCCAGCGACGGCGACGACACCGCCACGCGTCCCGGCGTCGGACATCAAGCCGCCGTCGCCCGAAGCGCTCGGGCGAGTGCTGCGGCGAGCGGCAGTCGAGTCGCCGGATCTTGGCTGCTACCTGATGCTCGCGTCCGCGACCGGCGCTCGTCGG
>JBAWHL010000115.1:0-1612 GCA_049593815.1 Ilumatobacteraceae bacterium
CAGGTCGGTCTGCTGCGTGCCCAGTGCCACCGCCTCGGCATCAACGACATCCAGATCTCCGGGTCGTCGTCGGCCGGTGGCACCGCCAAGCTGGCCCCGCTGGAACTCAAGTTGTCCGAGACGATGCGCCTGCGTCGGATCTCCAAGGGCGCCAAGTACAAAGAGGACCTCGGCCAGCTCGTCGTGCCCCTCCCTCGGGGCAAGGACGCGTCGACGTTCCTCGCCTCCTTCCTCGACGACCTCGTCCCCGCCGAATAGCCCGCGACGCGGCACGGCGAGAGCAACCGCACCTCGTCGGCCCGTCGACGAACAGCCGGCGTCCACCCGTTACATTTGGGGTCTGACCCCTGATGTAACGCTCGCCGCGGGGTGCCTGCGGTCGGTCCGAGCGGCTCCTGGGTCGGCGGACCACGCCGCTGACCAGGGTCCTCATCGGGGGAGGCGGTAGCGTTCGGCGAGTGTTCCGACGTTCACTGACGCTTCCGCTCGCCCTGCTCACCGTCGCCGCGACCACGGCCGGGTGCGCCACCTTCTCCGACAGCGATTCGATCGCCCGAGTCGGCGATGTCTCCCTCACCCAGGACGACTTCGAGGCGCAACTGACCGACCTGGGCGTCGACGAGTCCGATGCGCTCAACGCCGAACCGGTGCGCGGTGAGATCACCCGCTGGATCCAGGAGCAGCTCGCCGACCAGCCCGTCGACACCGACGGACTCGAAGCCGCGTACGCCAGCGGCATCCAGACGAGTGGCGCCGTGTGCGTCGCGGCCATCGTCGTCGAGGACGAAGGCACCGCCGACTCCGTAGCGGCCGACCTCGAGGGCGGGATGCCGTTCGTCGACGCCCTCACCGAGTTCAACATCGATCAGCAGTTGGCGACGACCGGTGGCAGCCTCGCCTGCCTCACCGATGCCGACCTCGAGTTCTCCGCTGACGTGCCGTTCATCGCCGCCAGCGCCGGTCTCGACGCCGATCACACCGTCGCCATCGCTCCGCTGCCCGACGAGGCCGGCACCGTCGCGGCATGGGTCGTCCTCAACTTCCGCCCGTTCAGCGAACTGGACGAGCTGGACATCGCCGTCGTCGCCGCCGCCCAGCAGAGCGACGTCGACGTGTACGTCGACCCCCGCTACGGCTCGTTCGACTCGACGACCCGCCAGGTCGTCGGGCTGGGCTGACGACGGTCGTGAGGCGAGCGCAGCAGTGACCACTTCGGGCGACCACGACGCCGTCCCCGCACGTCTGCCGCGCATCGTCGTCGTCGGGCTCGGGCCAGGCGGCCACGACCACGTCACCGCCGACACCCTGGCCCAGATCGAACGCTCGACTCACCGCTACCTCCGCACCGCCGTCCATCCGTCGGCTGATCTCGTCGGCGATGCCACGACGTTCGACCACCTGTACGAGACGTCCGAGACGTTCGACGACGTCTACAGCCAGATTGCCGACACCCTCGTCGAGGCCGCCGCCGAGCACGGCGAGATCCTGTACGCGGTGCCGGGCTCACCGCTGATTCTCGAGCGCACCGTTCGCCATCTCCGCGAGCGCCCCGACGTCGACCTCGACATTCGTCCGGCCATGTCGTTCCTCGACGTCGCCTGGGCCCGGCTCG
>JBAWHL010000116.1:0-1966 GCA_049593815.1 Ilumatobacteraceae bacterium
GTACCGGGTGCAGGCGTTCCGCAAGAGCGACGACGTCCTGATGCTCCGCGGTGCGGTGCGTGACCAGAAGCCGCCGGGTCTGTACTTCGAAGGTGACCCCGATCCGCTCACGGTCCATCACATGCAGATCGATCTCGACGTGGCGTTCCCCTCGCTCGAGATCGTCGACGCGCGGGTCGAGATGCTGACCCATCCCAGTACGACCTGCCCGAACATCCTGGACCACTACACGAAGCTGGTCGGCCTCTCGATCGCCCGTGGCTTCACCCACAAGGTGCGTGAGTTGTTCGGAGGGCCACGCGGCTGCACCCACACGACCGCACTGCTGCAGGCGATGGCCCCGGTCGCCATCCAGTCGACCTATTCGATGCGGGCCGCCAGGGCTCGCTCGAGCGCCGATCCCGCTGGCGGAGCGGAGGCCGCCGCGCCGTCGACGGCGCAACGCGAGATGGCGTGGCGGATGAACCTCAACACCTGCCACGTGTGGGCAGAGGACGGCGAGCAGGTCGGGCTGCTCCGCTCGGGCGGGGACATCGAGACGCCGGTGTTCGCTCAGCAGCGGATGGTCGAACTCGGCCTGAAACCAGACGACTGGCGCCGGCGGATGCGGGGCTGAGCGATGTACGCCGCCATCGAATGCCGTGAGTTCGGTCCCATCGACGACCTGGCGATGGTCGAGCGCGAGTCACCGCCGCTGCAACCACGGCAGGTTCGCCTCGCCGTGTCTGCCGCGGGCGTGAACTTCGTCGACGGTCTGCTCGTCGAAGGTCGCTACCAGATCAAGCCGCCGTTGCCGTACGTGCCGGGGATGGAGGTCGTCGGCCGCATCGTCGAAGTCGGCGACGCGGTCGAGGCGCCCGTGTCGATCGGTGATCGGGTGTTCGCGAATCTCGGCTTCGGCGGGTACGCAACCGAGGCGGTGGCGTGGGAGCACCAGATCGTCGCACTGCCCGACTCGCTCACCGACGGACAGGCGGCCACGTTCATGCAGAGCTATCTGACGGGTTGGTATGCACTGCGGGTTCGCGGCGGTGTGGCAGCCGGCGACACGCTGTTGGTGCTCGGAGCAGGGAGTGGTGTGGGCCTCGCTGCAGTCGACCTCGGCGCGGCACTCGGGCTCCGTGTGATCGCTGCCGCATCGAGCGAGGAGAAGCGGGCGCTCGCGATGTCGAAGGGCGCGCTGGCCACGATCGACACGACGGCACTCGACGCCGGGGGAGTCAAGGACGCCGCGAAGGCGTTCGCCGCCACGTTCGAAGATCGCGCCGAGCGAGGGGGCGTCGATCACCTGTATGACCCCGTCGGCGGTGAGCTCGGCGAGGTCGCGCTGCGGGCGTTGGGGGAAGACGGTCAGTACCTCGTGATCGGGTTCGTGGCGGGCATTCCTCGGCTGGCGGCCAACCAGGTCCTGTTGCGCAACCGGCGCATCACGGGCGTCGACTGGGGTGCATGGGCGGGGCGGCATCCCGCCGAGAACCAGGCGATGTTGGCCGAGGTGATCGATCTGATCGGGCAGGGAGCGGTGGATCCGGTCGAACCGACGACGTATCCACTAGGTGATGCCGCGCTGGCACTGCGTGATCTCGCGAACCGTCAGGTGGCGGGGACGGTGGCGCTGACGCCGCCTGCGTGAATCGAGCGACGGGGGTCACCCGCGATCTCGCCGAACGGGTGGTGGCGATCTGGATTCGACCTGGCAGACTGTCGAACCACATGGTGGTCATAGCTCAACAGGTAGAGCACCAGGTTGTGATCCTGGCGGTTGGGGGTTCAAGTCCCCTTGGCCACCCCATACGCAGCAATGCGGGGGCCTGAGAGGGTGCAGAGCGAGCGATCGTTCGGTACCCTCTCAGGCCGCTTGCTTCTCTAGCTCAATGGCAGAGCAGTGGACTCTTAATCCATTGGTTCTGGGTTCGAATCCCAGGGGAAGCACTCGAGCGTTACATCAGGGGTCAGACCCCTATTG
>JBAWHL010000117.1:0-4427 GCA_049593815.1 Ilumatobacteraceae bacterium
ATCGAGATCACCGACATCGAGGCCCGCGGTCTCGTACTGCACGCGACGGTCCCGGATCGACGCCAGGCGATCGTCGGGACCAACGGTCATCGCGGCTCGATTCGCTCGATACCGCGCATGTACGGCCGCAACACGTCGGGCACGGTGACCGAGCCGTCCTCGTTGCGGTAGTTCTCGATGATCGCAGCCCACACTCGAGGGACCGCCAGTGCCGAGCCGTTGAGCGTGTGCACCAGCTCGGTGCCCTTGCGCGCCTTGCCGTCGGCGTCGTGTCGACGGAACCGGATGTCGGCGCGGCGCGCCTGGTAGTCGGCGAACCAGCTGATCGACGACACCTCGAGCCAGTCGTCGGCGCCCGGAGCGTAGACCTCGATGTCGAAGCTGCGGTGATGGCTCTGCCCCAGGTCACCGGTGCAGATCTCGATGATCCGGTACGTCAGCCCCAGGCCGAGGATCGCCCGTTCCGCACGGGCGACCATGTCATCGAGCAGTGCAGGCGCCTGTTCGGGGGTCGCGAACGACAGGATCTCGACCTTGTCGAACTCGTGTGAACGGAGCATGCCCCGCGTGTCGCGGCCGGCGTATCCGGCCTCGCGCCGATACGAGGCGCTGTAGGCCATCACCCGGATCGGGAGTTCGGTGTCGTCGAGCACCTCGTTCGCGTAGATCGACGTGAGCGGAACCTCCGCGGTGGGGATGCACCACAGGTCGTCGCGTTCGATCGAGTAGGCGTCGTCGGCGAACTTCGGGAGTTGTCCGGTCGCGGTCAACGTGGCGGTGCTGACGAGCGAGGGGACGCGCACCTCCTCGTGGACGTCGGCGTTGAGGTCGAGTCCGTACTGGCACAGGGCCCGGGCGAGCGTCGCGCCGGCACCCCGCTGCATCGTGAACATGGCGCCGGAGATCTTCACCGCGCGCTCGCTGTCGAGGATCCCGAGCTGTTCGGCGGTCTCCCAGTGCGGCACGCGCCGATGTTCGGGGACGTCGTCGGTCGATCCGACCGGCCCGGTGACGATCGGGTTGTCTTCCTCGCCGGCACCGTCGGGGGCGCCGGCGAAGGGCAGGTTGGGAACACCCAGCAGCACCTCGTGCAACGCTGCGGTGATCTCGTCGTGTTCGGCGTCGAGCGCCTTCTCGTCGGCGCCGAGCGCCCGGCTCTCGTCCTGCAGGACCTCGGCGGCGGCGACGTCGCCATTGCGGCGGAGTTGGCCGACCTCCTTCGAGATCGTGTTGATCCGCGCGCGGATCGTGTCGCGGCGGGTCGTGATGTCGACCAGACGCACGTCGAGGTCTGCGGCTCGCTCGACATCGGCGAGCACCTCGGAGCTGCCGCGACGGGCAAGGGCGGCCTTCACACCATCGAGATCCGTGCGCAAGAGCCGCTGGTCAATCACGTCAGCGAGGCTAACGCGGCCGACTCGAGGACACCCCAGACGTTGCCGTCGAGGGTGTTCCGTCCTGGAGTCGAGGACTCAGTCGCGCGGTTCGGGGGCGGCGGGAACGCGGGAGAACTCGCGCTCGACATCCGCGGTCGTGAGCGGGGAGTCCTCGACGGGTGTCCGTCGGTACGAGTACTCCTCGTCGCGCCCGGCGGCGGCCCGCCGGAAGAACAGGAAGATGATGATGCTCCAGAGGAAGATGGCACCACCGGTCTTCATGATCGCGCCCGCCATCTGCTGGTCGTGGATGAGCGTGACGCCCCAGACACGGACGGGCTGGTCGTAGGACTTGTACACCGGCCCTTCAGCGAACGTGAGCCATGCGGCCGGGATCGTCGGCACGAGCGACTGAGCGAAGAGGTAGATGCACTTGCCGAGCGACGTCATCTGCCATTCGGGGAACGGGCCGACGACGGGCATCCACATCAACAACGAGAACATCACGACGGCGAAGTGCAGCGAGTAGTGCAGCGGGCCGTTGTCGACGGAGGCGTTCACGACCCCTGGGATGTGGGTGATGATGATGACGGCGTTGAAGGCGAGCGCGGCGAAGACCGGTCGACACATGAAGGCGACGATCCGATAGAGGCGGCCATCGCCGATGAGCACCCGGAGCAACCATTCCGGCGTGGCCATGAGGACCAACGGCGGCAGGAAGTAGCTCAACATCATGTGTTGGAGCATGTGAGCGGAGTACAGGTACTCCTCACCGATGTCGTGGATCGGCCAGTCGCTGGCGACCCAGAGCATGGCCATCGCCCCGACGAAGCAGCCGATGTTGAAGCGGGACACGGCCGGCTGTCCGGCCGGTACGGCCTTGGGGCCGATGACGCGCACCATGTACACGTACGCAATGGTCAAACAGGTGACGAGCACCCACACTTCGGGGTGCCACTGGAACCGCCAGGGGTCGGCAGTCTGGGCGAGCATGGGAACGCCCCTTTCGGGCTCAGCTGGCGAAGAAGTGGAACGTGGTGAGAACCGCCGTGTACAAGAGCACGGCGAGTACGAGTCCCGTGTAGAACATGGCGCCGAACAACCGGTT
Organism: Ilumatobacteraceae bacterium; assembly: GCA_049593815.1. Lineage (GTDB taxonomy): Bacteria > Actinomycetota > Acidimicrobiia > Acidimicrobiales > Ilumatobacteraceae > Sva-07. The sequence goes on from JBAWHL010000117.1 coordinate 2,485, forward strand.
GTCGAACTTCAGATGCATGAAGTAGCCGACGACGGTGAAGAACTTGATCACCATCAGGATCAGCAAGAGTGGAACCTCGAACGGACCGGTGTCGAGGTAGCTGATGGCGATCTCGACCGCGGTCAGGATGGCGAGCATCAACGCAATGATGATGTACTGCCGAACCGTGACCTCGTGGACGTCGGAGCCGTCGTGTGCCTGCTCCTCGGCAGTCTCGGGACGGACCGTCAGTGTGGGTTCTGTAGTCATGAATCAGGCCGGAATCAGGTAGACGAGTGTGAAGATGATGATCCAGACGACGTCGACGAAGTGCCAGTAGAGGCCGATCATCTCGACCGTCTCGGCCTTGTCGCCGACGAGTCGCCCCTTGACCAGCATGCCGACGAGCGACAGCAGCATCACGATGCCGACGGCGACGTGCACGCCGTGGAAGCCGGTCAACGTGTAGAAGCTCGACGAGAACAGGCTCGTCGTGTAGCCGAGCCCTTCCCGATAGAAGACCGTGAACTCGTAGACCTGACCGGCGAGGAAGAGACCACCGAGCAGGGCCGTGACGCTCAGCCACAGTCGCGCGCCGCGCTCGTCCTTGCGCTTGGCAGCGGTGACCGCGAGCACCATGGTCAGCGACGACATCAGCAACACGAAGCTGGTCGCTGAGGTGAACGGGATGTCCCACAGCTGATCCGGGCCGAGGGCGTCGCCCTGGCGGTTGCGGTACAGCATGTACGTCGAGATCAGACCGCCGAACAGGAGACACTCCGACCCGAGGAACAGCCACATGGCGAGCTTGGTGTTCGACAGGCCCGTCGTCGTGTGGTGCACGAGACCGATGTGGTCTTCGCCGTCGTTGAAACCCGCCGGCACCGTCTCGGTGACCGAATGGTCGGCGGTGTCGGCGACCTCGATGGTCGCGGTGGTGTCAGTCGTGTCAGACATGAGCGAGTTCCTTGCTCGGCTGACCGCCGTCGGACGGCGGGTCGAAATCGGAGTCGTCGGCGGTGGGCGGTTCGAGCGCCCATCCGAAGAGCGCCAGGATGGCGATCGCGACGCCGGCGATGATCAGCAGCGAACTGAAGATCACGCCATAGCTGATGACCATCATCGCGAAGGACAGCATGATCGGCCAGTACGACGGCGATGGCATGTGGATGTGCGCATCGGCGTTGGCCTCTTCCTCGGCGAGGATCTCCTCGCCGGTGGCGACCTTCTTGTAGTCGTGCTGACCGTCGACGCCGACGTCTTCGTACTTGCGGTGGAAGAACTCGTCGAGCGCGTGCACCGTCGGGATGCGGTCGAAGTTGTGCTCCTTGGGCGGGTTCGCGGTCATCCACTCGATGGAGCGGGCGTCCCACGGATCGACCGGGGCGGGCGGGTTCTTGCGGCTCACCCAGACGTTGATCAGGAAGAACAGGACGCCGACGGCGAGGATGACGGTGCCGATCGAGGAGATGAGGTTCCAGAAGCCGAGGTTGAAGAAGCCTTCACCGGCCCGGTTCTCGGTCCAGATGTACATGCGGCGGGGCTGACCCTGCAGGCCGATGATGTGCATCGGTCCGAAGGTGAGGTTCATGCCGATGATCATCAACCAGAAGTTCCAGCGGCCCCAGGCTTCGCTGAGCATCTTGCCGAAGATCTTCGGATACCAGAAGTAGATGCCGGCGAACAGGCCGAGCACGGCGCCGCCGAAGATCACGTAGTGGAAGTGGGCGACGATGTAATAGGTGTCGGTCTGCTGGGTGTCCGACGGTGCCACCGCGTGGGTGACGCCCGACAGGCCGCCGATCGTGAACTGCACGATGAGACCGATCGCGTAGAGCATGGCCGTGGTGAACCACAACTTGCCGCCCCACATGGTGAGGGTCCAGTTGACGATCTTCACCCCGGTCGGGATGGCAATGGCCATCGTGGCGACGGAGAACGCAGCGACCGACACCGGCCCGAGA
>JBAWHL010000118.1:0-7065 GCA_049593815.1 Ilumatobacteraceae bacterium
CCAGGACCAACACGCCCCGCACCCCGCTCCAAACCATCAACCGTCGGCCGCCCCGCACGCGTCTCCAACAACCGACGCGGCGACAACCCCACCACACCCTCAGGAACCGACGGCACGTACCCCGACACGTCCAACACCAACTGCGTCGACGACAACGCATACACACACACCGTCCCCGACGAAGACAACCGCGCCAACACCTCGTTCCCACGCGCCTCGACACCAGCCGGATAATTCAAACTGCTCGCCAACGGCGGCAACCCATCACACGGAAACACCGTCGCATACCCCGACTCCAACGCATCCACCGCCGTCAGATTCACCATCACCGCCGCCACACCAGACGCCGGAACCCCACCACGCCCCAACACATCGACCTCGATCACCCCAGGACCAACACGCCCCGCACCCCGCTCCAAACCATCAACCGTCGGCCGCCCCGCACGCGTCTCCAACAACCGACGCGGCGACAACCCCACCACACCCGCTGCAGGGTCCAGCGCGGCGAGCGTGGGTGACGATGACGCCTCCGGCACCGCGACGACCTCGCTGATGCCCGGCTGCACGGCGGACACGACAGGGGTTGGTTCAGCGACGAGCACGCCAACGGCGATCGCCATCGCGAGCCCGGTCACCATGAGGGAACGTCGGGGCCGAACTGTCGTGCTGTGCATGGGGGGCTACTCCTTGGCGACGTTCGAGACCGTGGTGGGACCGACGTGCGCTCAGGGTGCCAGGCGACCGCTAACCATCGTGAAACCGGCCGCTCGCGCCGGGTTCAGCTCGGCGAGATGCCGTAGCCGCGCGTCATCAGATCGGTGCCGGGCTCTGGCCGCAGACCGGCATCCCGGAGGCGCTCGACGAGTCCCGCCGCCACGTGGAACGCGGTCGCCCGGTCGCCCTGTGCAGCCAGGGAGTGCACCAGCAGTCGACCAGCGCGTTCCTGGAGCGGTTCGGTCCGGAGCACGCCCTCGGCAAGGCTGCTCGCCGCCTCGGGTTCACCGGCAGCCATCAGGAGCTCGCCGAGCCGACATCGAGCAGCAATCGAGGCCGTACGCAGTCGGAGCCGCTCGAACTCTGCCCACGTCGCGTCGGGCCACTCGTCGAGGAACCCACCACGATCGAGGTCGACCGCCTCGGCATAGGCCTCGCGGGCCCTGCCCGAACGGCCGGACTCGTCGAGGGCCCGCGCCCGTCGCAGCGTGTCGTCGAATCGTTCGGCATCGACCACGACACCGTCGTTGGCGAGACTGAGCCAGTCCGAATCGGCACGAACGAACCACGGCTGCACATCGGGGTCGCGCCCGGGCTGGAGAATCCGCTGCAGGTGCGTCAGGTTCACCCGCAGGTTCGACAGCGCCGTCGGCACGGCGAGGTCGGGCCACAGCGCCTCGGCAGTGTCGCGGCGGCTGATCCGACGATGCACCACCAGGAACGCCAGCAGCTGACGCACCCGTTGGCGGCTGACCCATGCCTGGTCGACCACATCGGTGTCGCCGTGTCGAAGCCGAAGCGGCCCCAGGACATCGATGCTGATGTCGTAGTCGGGGCGGGCGGGAAGCCGAGCGACCCTCGCTGCCGCCCAGCGAGCGGTCGGTTCGTGTGCGAGCAACGTGGCACGCTGCAGATGCACACGCGCATCGGGAAGCGTGGACAGCACCGGACCGACGCCGCTGTGCCCCACCGCGGCCACGGCCGCTGCCAGCGACCCGAGATGGCACGGAAGCACGTGTGCTCGCAACAGGTCTGGGCGGTCCCACGGCAGACGGGCCGCTGGAGCAGGATCCCCACCACGCAGCGCCACGAGCGCTTGACCCGCCGCCAGGGAGGCCGACAGAGCGGGTCCGAACTTGCAACCGTCGAGTACGGGACGAACTTGCGGTGCCAGCACGTACACAGCCGGAAGGGCGAACAGATACGGGCGTTGCGGCCACACGTCGATGGGCAGCTTCTCGAGGAGCCCTCCGAGCGCAGCCGCCGCGTCGTCCTCGCCCCGTTCGGCCAGCGTGCACATGACATCGGCAAGATGGGCAAAGCCGCGCACGGGGATGCTGGCCGTTGCACTGCTGCGGGCGTTGGCGGTGTCCGCATACTGGCGAGCCTCGCCGTGCAACCCCGCCGAGAGCGCGATCAACGAGAACACCGCGTTGGCCTGGATCTCGATGTGCGCGTACCCCGTCCCGCCGGCGTCGGCCAGCAACGGCCGACCGAGCTCCAGCGCGGTCTCCGGGCTGACGAGCCCGCGGAGCCAGACGCCGACCGCGAGGTCGATCCGCTCCTTGGCCGTGTCGAGTTCGCCTGCGGCGATGCCGGGAACGTCGATCTGTTCCGGTCGACCGAGATCGGTCATGCCGAACGTGTAGGCCACGACGTCACGGTCGTTCGTCGGTGGGACCAGTTCCCGGAGCGCGTCCGCGGCGTCGTCGACCCGGCCGAGATTGCGTGCGGCGCGGTATCGCACGAGGACCGACACGTTGCGCGCGCTCTGATGGCCGCGCTCCACGAGGTGGTCGGCCCGTTCGCCGATCCACGCGGGCGTGTCCTCGGCGTCGATGACCGTCCTGAGATTGACGGCCTGCTGGAGTGCGAGCACCTCACCGACCTCGTCCCCCCGTCGAGCAGCGTCACGGGCGGCGCGCTCGAAGTCGCTCACCGCGACGTGCTCGTCGCCGTTGCGCCCGGCGATCGCGCCCGCGACCAGCTCGGGGACGATCGACTCCGAGAGTGACGCTGTCGCGATCTCGAGCATCCGTTCGAGGCTCTGCGAGTGCACCAGGATGAACGGCTTGGCAACCAGTCGTTCGGCCGCTGCTGCCACGCCCGCCGTCGATCCCGCTGCCTGGAAGATCTCCGCTGCCTCGACGATTCGCTCGTCGCTGAGCAGTACCTGACCGATGCGTTCGAGGGCGCGCCTCGCCTCGACCGTCGGCGGCTCGGCGAGCAGGGCGTCGCGCCACAGGTCGTGCAGCTGGAAGGAGCCGTCCGCCGCTTGCTGCACCAGTGGAACGTCGCGGAGCAGCTGGGCAGCCGTCGCTCCGTCGATGACCACGGCCGCGACCGAGTCGTCGATGGCTGCCAGATGCGCCAACGCGGTCAGTGCGTCGCGCTGCGCGGGCTCCCACGAGGCGACGACCTCCTCGATGAGGAACGTGGCCGGGCTCGAGCCAGAGACACCCCCGAGCGCCATCACCGCTGGCCATCGGGAGGCGTCGCTCAGCTCGGACCCCATGTCGGTGCCCAGGCTCATGAGCTCGTCGTCGTTGTACTCCAGGTCGACCAGTCCGATGCGCTCGACGGCGCCGGCCAACTCTCGGCGGGCGAGCGTCACCGACGGGTTCACTCGACCCGACAGCAGCACGTGTGCATTGTGCGGCAGATGATCGAGCAGCTCGTCGAGCAGCGCCCAGCTCGGTGAGCCCGGTGGTATCCGGTGCACATCGTCGAGAATCAGGCAGACCTGGTCGGGTGCGTGCCAGGCGAGACGGTCGGCAATCACCGCCGCCGAGACCTGGTCGTCGGTGCCCTGCATGCCGCAGGCGGTCAGGATCGCTGCGACGAGCACCTCGGGATCGGCGTCGTCCGGGGTGCACTGCACCCAGAGGTCGACACCTGACCGATCGGCTGCTGCGTCCGCGACGGCCTGGCTGAGCAGACTCGTCTTGCCGTAACCGGCGTGCGCGACGACGACCGTCAATGCCACCTCGAATCGGCGGCGGAGGCGTCGCACCAACCGTGGTCGGGGAACCCATGTCTCCTGGGGGGCCGGTGCCGAGAACCGAAACCTGCCGTCCACGTCAGAGACCGTAGTGCCGGCGTCGATGCGGGACGTGCTCCGGATGCCGGCGAGCGACCGGTCAGCCGCCGGCGACGACGGACGCCGTGTAGTGAGCGATCATCTGGTCGAACCCACCCGCGTGGTGCCCCCACCAGAACCGGGCGGGGTCGATGCCACTCTGCGACAGGTACTGCCCGACATAGGTGGGTCCACCCGGGCTCGAGATGCCGACGAACGGGCCCGCCACCACGTACGCCGAGGAGTCCGCGACGATGGCGTCGACAGCGGCGCTCGTGGTCACGTCCCCGGCTCCCAGCCAGACGATTTCGGTCGTGGGGAGCGGGATGCCCTGCGCGGCGAATGCGGCCCACTGCGCAGCCATGGCGGTGCCGTCGGAGATGACGACGATCCGATTCGGGCCGGCCCCGAACGACTGCCCCGCGAAGCCGGCGAGCACCGTCGGCACCGGAACGGTCGGCGCTGGTGGAACTGGTGGTTCGGGGGGCTCGGGCGCTGCGGGACCTCCGCCGCCGACCGGAACGATCGTGAAGGAGTTGCCACCGTCCTCGATGGTCACATCGTGTTGGGACGACACGTCGCGGAGCAGGTCGGCCTCGACGAGTTCCACTTCCGTCGCGTACACGTCGTAGAGCGCGAAGTGGGCCTCCTCCGCGTTGGCGAGCGTCTGCTCGTCGGCGATGCGCGCCTGTTCAGCACCCTTGTCGGTGATACCTCGGACGGCGAAGACCGTGACCGTGGCCAACACCCCGAGAATCACGATGACGATGAGCAGCTCGACCAGGGTGAAGCCCTCGTCACCCTGGTCCGTCGAACGCGTGTGCATGTCACTGCATCGGCGCCCAGGGCGGTCGACTCCAGTCCTGGCAACGACATTGACGGAACCTTGAGCGACCGGCGGGCCACCCACGGTCGCGCACTCGGACTCACACGATTCCGAGTGGTGGCGCTAGCCTGCACAACGCCGCCTGGTTGGTCTGCAACCCCCGTTGCACATGCCGAGCGGCCGACACAGACCCACGCAGATCGTGGATCGTGGACACGACGGTTGCCCACCCGCCGTCGGGTCCTGTCACCAACGACACGGCCATGGCCACCACAGCCCTGACCGGAACCACACCCTCAGAAAAGGATCCCCCAATGCTCTCTCCACTTCGCCTTGCCTCCGTCGCGCTCGCCGCGACCCTCTTGATCGCCGCATGCGGATCCGACGACGACGCCTCGACCGACACCACGGTCGCCGCCGCCGAGGACACCACGCCGGCCACGACCCCGGAAACGACGCCCGAGACCACCGACACCACGGAAGCTCCGGCGACCACCGACGGCGCGTCCGAGACCACAGAGCCGACCGAGACTCAGGACGTGGAGGCCGACACCGCGGCTGCACAGGCAGCGCTGCTGACCATCGCTGACCTCCCCGAAGGTTGGACCGAGGCAGCGGCTGGCGCCGAGTCCGAGATCAACGCCCGTCTCGCCGAATGCGCCGAGATCGACAGCGTCACCTCCGCGGATGCCAGCGCCTCGACCGGCTACTTCACGAGCGCCGACGGCGGGCTCGTCATGAGCCAGAGCATCGGCGTCCAGCCCACCGAACAGGACGCCCGCATGGTCGTCGCCTTCGTCGCCACGCCGGCCGTGCCGGACTGCATCGCCGCTGCGTACACCGAACTCGGTGCGGCCGCCCTGAGCCCGGGCGCCATCGCTGACGACGCCGAGATCGGCGAGGTCACCGCCGCACGCCTGGCCGTCGGTTCGGCCGGAGATGCCACGCAGGCGATCCGCGTCGTGATCCCGGTCACGACCGCTGGGGTCGCTTCGCAGGTGACCGTCGACCACGTGCTCACCCGCACGGGCCGATCCGTCTCGATCGTCGCCTTCGAGGGCCTCGTCGCCGAGACCCCGGTCGAGACCATCGACGAGCTCAACGCCGTCGCCGCGTCTCGCCTCCCGGCCTGATCCGCACAGCACCACCACCGTTCCACACCGAACGCGTGAGCACCGGGTGACCTCAGTCGCCCGCCTGCTCACGCGTTCGGCGCGTCCCGGCCCCGTTTTCGTACTCCCCGGGCGCAACAGTTCCCGCCCGAGAGTACGAAAAGGTGAGAACGGGGCTGGAAAACGCAGAAACCGCAGGCACTAGGCCTGCGGTTCGCTGGTGTCGGAGGGGGGACTTGAACCCCCACGCCCATAAGTAGGGCACTAGCACCTCAAGCTAGCGCGTCTGCCATTCCGCCACTCCGACGTGGTTGGGTCTCAGACCCTATCTCGCTTGGTTTGCGGCTACACCCGTTCCAGCAGGAATGTGAGTGCAACCAGCGTGAAGATCCAGATCAGCGCGAAGACCACCGTGATGCGGTTGAGGTTCCGCTCGGCAGCCGTCGATCCGAGTGCAGCTCCACCGCCACCGCCGAACATGTCCGACAGGCCGCCACCACGACCGCTGTGCATCAAGATGCCAGCGATCAAGGCGCCCATGGAGATCACGTTGATCACGAGGGTGATGTAGAGCATGACGTCACGCACGGTCGACAATCCTACCGGCGCGCCGTCCGGTCCGGCGCCCACTTCGAACGCCGATACAACCAACTCGGTTCGACCGAGGCCACCGGGCGTGGGACCATGTCGATCAGATCGGGCTGATCCACCAGGACCGACTCGATCGCTTCGAACTCTGCGAGCGACTCACAGCGATCCGCCAACAGATATCGACGTCGACCGACGACGGCGACGAGCCCGCCGTGGGAGAGCTTGCGCAGCGACGACGTGACACCCGGACGGGTTCGACTCAGTTGCGCCACCCGCTGCCACTCCAGCGTGCTCCTGCGCAGCAGCATCCGACGTGTGACTCCCTCGACGTCGAACGTCGACGCCACGGGATAGTCGAACGCCACCACCACACACAGCACCACGCCGACCATCACGACCAGCGACGAGAAGACGGTCCATCCCGCCACGCCCACGGCGAGCAGCCCTCCCCCGAGGACGAGCAACGCCCCCAACGAGTTCGTGATGATGCCGCGCCACGACGAATGCACCGTCACCGGAGTGACGGCCGCTGACCCCATTGCCGGGATCAGCTCGAGGCGATGTCGACGGGACGACCGAGCTGCTGTGTGCGCTCGAGCAACGTCTCGCCGGGCTGCAACGCAAAGTGGCAGGCAACCGTGTGACCGGGAGCGATCTCCTCCAACGGCGGCGCCTCCTGCGAGCAGATGTCCTGCGCGATCGGGCACCGCGTGTGGAACCGGCACCCCGCAGGCGGATTGGCC
>JBAWHL010000119.1:0-3839 GCA_049593815.1 Ilumatobacteraceae bacterium
ATGCCGACGACCTTGGCCGTCTGCGTGCCGCTGTACCCGAGCTGAGCTGCGAGCTCGCTGGGGTCCTCGACTCGATCGTTTGACGGTGCATCGTCCATGGCACGCCTTCCATTCCGTTACTTTCCCAACATCGCAACGTGACCGGCACGCCGCACATCTCACACAGACGTAACTACGAACATGTGAGATCGTGAAGCCTACGTACTTGCGCGCGCGCCGTCAACCGATCAGCTGGCGAAGTCGTCGGGCGTGACGTTCTCGATGAAGTCCTTGAACTCGTCGATGATCTCGTCGGCGTCGTCCTCGGGCTCCGCTGGCGGCTCCTGGCCGACTTCGTCGATGAGTTCGTCCGCGGCATACAGCGGAGCGGAACAGCGCACCGCCAGTGCGATCGCGTCCGACGGGCGAGCCGACAACACGCGTTCGCCGGCGTCGGTGGTGAGATGCAACTCGGCGTAGTACGTGCGGTCGCGAATCTCGGTCACGACGACCTTGTCGACGGTTGCGCCGAGCTCGCCGATCGCCGTGAGGAGAAGATCGTGGGTCAGCGGCCGAGGCGGAACCACGCCTTCGAGCGCATAGTGGATCGCAGAGGCTTCCGGGCTGCCGATGTAGATCGGCAGGAGCCGATGGCGCCCGTCGGCTTCACGCAGGAGCAGCATCGGGGTGTTGGCGGGCATCTCGACCCGGACGCCGATGAGTTCCAGAGGGACCACGTCGTCACTGTACCGGTGCGGCCGGGTCGGTGTGACCGCGGACGCTCAGTGATTGCCGTGTTGTCGCAGCGCCGACCGCATCATCGCGGCGCGGAGCCGTCCACCGACCTCTTCGAGCTCGGTGAGCCGAGCCACCGCTTGGGCCCGGGCCTCGGGATTGCGCTGCCGGAGCAGGGGCTGGATCAACTGGTCGAGCAGCCCCGCTTCACGATCGGCAGCAACCCGCCATCCGCGGAGGTGGCGCGCCTCGATGCCGGCATCCAGGAAGCGCTTCGAGATCGTCGCGATCTCGACGGCGTCATCGTCGAACGGGGCATCACCCTTGCTCGAGGTGCCCACGACGACGCCGTACGACTGCAGGTCGGCGAGTTGGTCGCGTTGCAGGCCCGACATCGCACACAGTTCGTCCGCTGACAGCAGCAGACCAGGGAGCACGGCGCCTGGTGCCGTCACCGGGGCCGCTCGATCTGTTGTCGAGGGTGATGTCGCGGCTGCCGTGGGCGTCGAACCTGCAGCAGGCATCGAGGGTGCAGCTGGCGACGGTGGTGCAGCGGGGGTCGAGGGTGCAGTGGGGGTCGAGGGTTTCGAGGCGGCGGGCGCGGTCGGCGCCGGATCGGGCGCCGGCGCGTCGGTGCGCTGGAACAGCGCCGCAGCACCTGTCACCGGCTCGCCGTCGTCACTCGCTGCCCGAACGCCACCAGCGCTCGGGTGCTGGGCTGGGCGAGGTCCGTCGTTCGATGCCTCGACGTTCTTGATCCCCCGAGGGCGTGGGTGCTCGTTCGTCGGGTCGATCTCACCCGAGTCGATCCGATCCTTGATGACGCGCAGCGGCAGATAGTTCTCGCGCTGTTCGCGCAGGATGCAGCGCAGGAGTTCGACGTCGTCGCCGTAGAACTTTCGGTATCCGGACGCAGTTCGCTCGGGGTCGATCAGGCCCTGGCTCTCGAGGAACCTGATCTTGGAGATCGTGACATCGGGGAACTCCTCGAGGAGCAACGCCAGAACTTCTCCGATCGAGAGGTGGCCGCCAGTGGTCGGGGCGGATGGCTCAGCCATCGTGTCGTTCGAAGAAGACGAGCCGGAACTTGCCGATCTGCAGTTCGTCGCCGTGGCGCAACAGCATGCGATCGATACGTTCCTGGTTGACGTAGGTGCCGTTCAGCGATCCTGCGTCACTGACCACATGGCCGTCCGCGGTTCGTTCGATCTCGGCATGCCGGCGCGAGACGGTGATGTCGTCGAGGCTGATTTCGGAGTCGGGGTGGCGGCCCAGCTTGGTGACGGGCTGGTCGAGTGGAAAGCGTGCGCCCGCCTGTGCGCCGGCACGGACGATGAGCACGCCGACCTCGTTCGGCAGTTGTCCGACGGGCACCACGAGGTCGTCGTCGGGCCCCGGCGCGTCCTGGAGCGGGTCGACCGCGGTCAGCGTGATCGTACGATCGTCGAGCGAATCGAGCGGCGACCCACAACTCGAGCAGAACGTGCTCGTCGGCGGGTTGCGGTGGCCGCACTGGTTGCAGAAGACGTACGAACTCACGGTCAGCCCTCCGTGAGGGTTCGGTAGGCGTCGGCATCCATCAGGCCATCGAGCTCCGACGGGTCGCTCACGTCGATGCGACAGATCCAACCCTCACCGTATGGGTCACTGTTGAGGAGTTCCGGCTGCCCGTCGAGCGCATCGTTGACCTGGCTGATCGAGCCCGACACCGGCGCATAGATGTCGCTCACCGACTTGGTGCTCTCGACCTCGCTGAACGACTCCCCCGTCGCAACGGCGAGTCCCGGTTCGGGCAGTTCCACGAACACCACGTCGCCGAGTGCGTCCTGGGCGAATTCGGTGATGCCGATGGTGACGGTGGTGCCCTCCACACGCACCCATTCGTGATCGGTCGAATAGCGGAGTTCGGGCGGGATGTTCATGCGGCAACCGTACCTGGCTTCACTCGGCGACAATGACGGAATCTGTGTCGACGGCCGACTCGTTGCGGATCGCCCGACGCACCTGCGGAATATAGGCGATGGCGGTCCAGTAGCTGAGAACCAGTCCGGGAATTCCGAGGATCCAGGCGATGACCTCGAAGACCTCGGCACCGGCGATGTCGCTGTTGCCCATCAGGAATCCGGGGACCGCGAACATCAGGAGGAACGTCGCCAGCTTGCCGAGATACGTCACGTCGATGCGCGGCATGTCGTAGACCAGCGTGGCGACCGCCATCATCAACCCGACGAGCACCTCACGAGCCAGGACGAGGACCGCGAACCAGATCGGGATGGATCCGTCGATGATGATCGCGGTCACGGCCACCATGAACAGGAGCCGATCGACGGTCGGATCGAACACCTTGCCGAACTCGCTCACCTGGTCGTAGCGACGTGCGATGTAGCCGTCCACCCAGTCGGTCGCACCGAGTGCACCCAGCATCCACGCAGCCCAGGCCCGATCGTTCAACCCGAACAAGACGTAGAGGAACAGCGGGAGGCACAGCAACCGCAGCAGCGTGATCAGGTTCGGCAGGGACCAGATTCCGTCGAACATCGACGGGGTCGTCGCTGCGTTGGTCGGGGCGTCCGCGGTCACGTCCACAGCGTAGGGTGCAGACATGAGCACGGTGTTCACCAAGATCATCGACGGCGTCTTCCCCGGCGTGTTCGTCTGGCGCGACGACCTGTGCGTGGCGTTCATGTCGATCAATCCAATGGCGAACGGTCACGTCCTCGTGGTGCCGATCGAGGAGGTCGATCACTGGATCGATGCGTCCCCCGAACTGGCCGCACACCTGTTCTCGGTGACGCACACGATCGGGCAGGCGCAGCAGCGGGCCTTCGATTGCGAGCGCGTCGGCGTGATCGTGGCCGGCTACGAGGTGCCCCACACGCACGTCCACGTCATTCCCACGACCGACATGCGCGAACTGAGCTTCGCCAACGCCGCTGCGAGCGTGGACCCCGCCGACCTCGAGGCAGCGGCAGAGAAGATCCGCAGCGAACTCCGAGCCGTGAACGCCACCGGCGTCACCTCCTGACCCACCCCTCCATCCCTCCCCTCACGTTCTGCGATGAGCGAACGCACCGCATGCGGGGGTGCCGCTCATCGGCACTCCGGTGTGCCCGGGTCAGGGCAGC
>JBAWHL010000120.1:0-2817 GCA_049593815.1 Ilumatobacteraceae bacterium
ACGCTGCGCACCTCGAGTCGCGACCGCCTCGATGCCCTCCGAACGGTGCTGGAGGAGAAGCTGGTTCGACGCAACGTGTCGTTGAAGGGCGTCGAGTACGACGATGTCCAAGATGCCACGCAGGACACGGTCCGCCAGGTCGTCACGATCAAGGTCGGGATCTCCTCGGACAAGGCCAAGGAGATCAACAAACTGATCAAGGAGAAGGCAGCCAAGGGCACCTCGAGTCAGACGCAGGGCGAGGCGATCAGGGTGTCCGCGAAGAAGCGTGACGCGCTGCAGGACGTGATCGCGATGCTCAAGGCCGAAGACATCGGCATCCCGTTGCAGTTCCAGAACTTCCGCGACTGAGCGTCGCTGCGTTGCGTCAGCTCTGCGGAGCGAAGATCCGGGCGATGCCCGCGCGCGTTGCCACAGCCACCTCGGCAGGCGTCGCCTCCGGTGGCAGATCGGCCACGGAGATCGCCACATCGGAATTCTGGGTGAACGGCCACGCGGACACGAAGTCGGCATCTGTCGGATCGGTGGTGCCAACGGCCTCCATCGTTGCGAGTTCGGCCATGCGCCACGCGATCAGTTCCCGTGCCGCACTTGGCCGCAGCGGAGCCTGGAAGGCGGCCCCGGGATCGCAGGTGACCAGCTGCAGGGTTCCATCCTCGAGCACCGAGAACGCGCTGGCGAACTCGACCGGGGCGGTCGCTGCCCAGGTCTCCAGGCCGCCGCGCAGTGCGGCGGTCTGCTCGACCCCGCCGCCGGAGAACGTGGCGTAGACGCACTTCGTCGTACCGCGGTCGGCCATCGTGAGGGCACTCTCGACGATCGCCTCGCTCGCGTTGTAGGCGGAACGAGAGTCGAGCATGCTCGCGAAGGTCAGGAACCAGGTCGAACGGTCCACGGCGCGCGGTGTCGTCGCGGCGGTGTCGGATGCGAGCAACGCCGGTCCTGGTGCCAGCGCCGGAATGTCCGCATCCAACGGTCCCGGTCCATTGGTCCCGATGGCGTGCAATGCGTTGTCTGCACCTTCCGCGGCAGGCGGTGCGAACTGAGCGAACATCTGGGGGGCGAGCGCTCGATACGCCAGCACCGCAGGGAGTTGGCTCAGTGAGGCCGTGGGCGCCTCGAGCGCATCCGCGTTGCTCGAGCGGAGCTGCACCGCCGTTGCCTGCCGCAGGACCTCGGCAGCGGTCAGCGCCGCGTTGTCCAGGGTGCGCGACTGTTGACCGACAGACCACCCGAAGTTCTGGTCGAGCGATGCCACTGCCATCTCTCGCGTCAGCTGCGCGTCGAGCACGGGGCCGGCGACTCCCAGGTCGTGGTAGATCTGCCCGTCGTCGGTCGAGTAGAGCGCGGAGCGGGTCCCGGTGAGCAGCGCAGCGGTCTGCTCAGGTGATGGATCGCCGACGGCGAGACCGAGGGCACGCCACTGTGGCTGGGTTTCCACGAGTTCGCCGTGCAGTTGCTGCGCAGCGCGCAGGTTGAACTCGGCGGTCGGCTCGGCCACGATGGTCAGCGGCTCGACGAACTCGAGTCCGAGACCCGTCTCCACTTCTTCGACGAAGGGAGCCGCGGCGCCGTCCCAATCGTCGGGGAACAGGTACGGCCGACCGAACACGATGCCAGCGGCGACGAGCCCGCCGAGCACGACGAGCACCATGACCAGCTTGAGGCCGCCACCCGACCGCTTGCGCTTGCCCTTGCGCGAGGTCAGCGTGGGTGCAGGCGACTCCTGCATCGCGACGGCGGAGAAGACGGGTGACGGCGTTGCTCGCTGATCCGGCTGCACGACCGACGGCAGGCGCGGGCCCGCCGGCAACGGCTGCTCGTGAACCAACGCTTCGATCTCGTCGGACGGTGACGGGTCGACGGGGGTGGCCTCCAGGATCTGAGGCAACGGGTCGAGCCCGAGCTCCGAGACCGGTGACACGTCGGCCGGTCCGATCTCGACCTCGCCGATGGCAGGGACGACCGGGGCAGGTGGCGCCGTGCGAACACGGTGCGCATCGGCGGGTTCCGCCACCGGCACCAGTTCGTCGAACGCGACCGGCTCGAGGGTCATCGGCGCGAACGAGACCGGTTCCATTGCCGTTGGGCCAGGCGCAGCCGGCGCGCCAGACGGTGGCAGCGGTGACGGCTCGACGACCGGCGGCACCACGGGAGCAGCCGGGGGTGCACTCGGACGTGGCGGGGGCGCCGACGCGTGTTGGGCGTCGGGCGGTGGAGGCGGAGCCGAGGCTGGGGCCGTCACCGTCGCTGGGTGATCGGTGGGTGGAGCGGCCGCGTCGCCACCGACGACGGACTCCCACGTCAGTGTGGGGAGCCGCTTGGCGCGATCTCCATCAGGCGGAACCATGATGTGCCTATCGGCACATCATGGTTCCGGCTTGAGTACAGAGATCGAATTCAGTCGTCGGCGGCCTGGCTCGCCTTCGCCTGCAACTCGTCGACGATCGACGCGTCGGCCAGGGTGGTCGTGTCGCCGATGTTGCGGCCCTCAGCGACGTCGCGCAGCAGCCGCCGCATGATCTTGCCGGAGCGCGTCTTGGGGAGATCGGGCGTGAGATAGATCTGCTTCGGCTTCGCGATCGCCCCGATCTCGGCGGCCACGTGGTCGCGAAGCACCTGGGCGTCGACGTCGTGCCCACCGCGCAGGATCACGTAGGCGATGATCGCCTGGCCGGTCGTCGCGTCCGTGGCCCCGACGACCGCCGCTTCGGCGACCGCCGGGTGCGACACGAGCGCCGACTCGACCTCGGTGGTCGAGATGCGGTGGCCCGACACGTTCATGACGTCGTCGACGCGTCCGAGAAGCCAGAGATA
>JBAWHL010000121.1:0-6174 GCA_049593815.1 Ilumatobacteraceae bacterium
CTCCTGGTGGATGCCGCACAGCCGATGACCGATCCGGCCACCACGGTCGGCGCCGGATTCATCGATGTGACTGCCGCCAGCGCCGCGCCGGCTCCGGTCGCCGTGCAGGACTTCGCCCGCAGCCAGCAGACGAACGCTGTGGCCGAACTTCCCGCCGTCGACGTTCCCGTCGTCACGGACAACATCTGGTCCGGTGCGACCTGGTGGGGTGCCACGTGGTGGGGTGCGACCTGGTGGGGTGCCACTTGGTGGGGTGCGACCTGGTGGGGTGCCACGTGGTGGGGTGCGACCTGGTGGGGTGCGACCTGGTGGGGTGCCACTTGGTGGGGTGCCACTTGGTGGGGTGCGACCTGGTGGGACGCGAGCTGGTCCGGTGCCACGTGGTGGGACGCGAGCTGGTCTGGAGCCACGTGGTGGGGCGCGACCTGGTGGGGCGCGACTTGGTGGTGAGCACTCAAGGTGCTGCGTTGACATACCGATAGACCCGTCGGGAGCGTCGACACGACGGTCCTTCCCCACATGAGGAGCGGGCCGTTGACTGAAGCCAAACCGGACACCGAGACGATCGACGTCGAGGAACGTTCCGGCGCGGCGCGCCGCCGCAGCGGTCGAGCACACTCCGAACGTGACGTCGCGCTGTTCTCCGTCGCCTTGGTCGCGATCTCTGCTCTGCTGTTCCTGACGCTCCCCGACGCAGGTCAGCCCACGCGTACCACCGCGACGGGACTGTTCATCGTCGTTCTCGTCGGCTTCGCGCTGTCCGAGTACAGCGTCTTCCGGTTCGTCTTCCGGCGCGAATCGATCGCGTTCTCGCTGTCGGAGGTGCCGATGGCGTTCGCCTTGGTCTTCCTCGCGCCGGGGCCAGCATTCCTCGCGCGTGCGATCAGCAGTCTCACGGTCATCTTCATCGTGCGACGTCCGCCGCTGCACAAGTTCATGTTCAACCTCGCCGCGATCGCGTTCGAGCTCGCGCTGGCCTACGTGGTCTTCCGTGGAATCATCGGCCAGTGGGGGTCCGACGACACCCAACTCGTCGTCGCCGTGATCATCGCCACCGGGGTGTGCGGCATCGTGTCGTCGATGTTGGTCTCGTTCGCGATCTCACGTGTCGAGGGCGACTTCCTCGGGCGCATCAGCAGCCAGCTGCGGCTCGCGTGGTGGCTCTTCCTCGTCAACGCAACGCTCGCCGGCATGGTCTTGAGCCTTGCCCTGGTGTCGCCGTACCTCGTGCTGCTGGCCGCGGTCCCCGTGGCATTGCTCTGGTACGTCATCAAGGCATTCGGCGCCATCGACCAACGGCTCCGTGACCTGGATGCCGTCCACGGCTTCACCGGGCGGGTCGGCCAGTCGCTCGATCCCGACGAGATCGGGCGCGCCGCGGTGTCCGAGGCCGCCCGTCTGCTCCGTGCCGAGGGTGCCGCCATGGTTCTGTTCGATCACGGCTACGGCGTGATGCGACAGTCGTCGGGTGTGGTCGGTGTGGCCCTTCCCATCGTCGCCACCGATCCCCACTGGGCGTCCTACATCTCCTCTGGATCCGTTCACCTCGTCACCGGTCGTCAGCTCGACGCCCTGCGGACGGCTGGTTCGCCACTGCGTGAAATCCTCGTCGCCTCGATCGACGACCAGACCGGCCCCATCGGGCTGGTCGTGGTGTCGGGCCGGAACGAGGAAGGCAAGCGGTTCGACGAGAACGACATCACGCGTCTGCAGAACCTGACCGAACAGCTCGCCGCGAGCCTCCGTAAGGGCATCCTCCACCAGCACATCGAGCGCGAAGCGCGCCAGGACGGCCTCACTGGGCTCCCGAACCGGTTGGCCTTCGAGCGGGCAATCGTCGAGGCTGCCGCCGACGACGACGGTGCTGGCGACCTCTTCGTGCTCATGGTCGACCTCGACCGATTCAAGGAGGTCAACGACACGCTCGGACACAACGCGGGTGACGATCTCCTCCGTGAGGTCGCTCGTCGCATCCAGCGCCAGCTGCGCCCCGACGACGTGGTGGCACGACTCGCTGGTGACGAGTTCGCCATCGTCGCTCGTCGCCGCGACCGAGACGCGATGCTCGACGTCGCATGGGCGTGCGTGCGCGAGATCGGCCTGCCGGTGACCCTCGACGGGTTGGAGATCGTGGTGACGGCCAGCGCCGGCCTCGCTGCTGTCGACGACGCCGACGACGCAGCAACGCCACTTCGCTACGCGGACATCGCGATGTTCAACGCCAAGTCTCAGCGGCTCGGCGTCGAGGTCTACCGAGACGAGATCGACCGGCGCACCCCGGCTCGCCTCTCGATGCTCGGCGACCTCCGCTCGGCGATCGAGGAGGAGCACTTGCACGTGAACCTCCAGCCGAAGCTCGACCTGTCATCGGGGCTCGTCATCGGTGCCGAGGCGCTCGTTCGCTGGACGCACGCCGTTCGCGGCACCGTGTCGCCGACACAGTTCGTCCGTGTCGCCGAGGACACGGGACTGATCAAGCAGCTGACCGACCTGATGCTCGACCAGGGCATCAGCTCGTTGCGCACGATCCATGACCGCGGCTATCACCTCGGGCTCGCGGTCAACCTCTCGACCCACGACCTGCTCGACACCAAACTCGCCGAACGGGTCGAGGACCACCTGCGTCGCAACGGCGTCGATCCGGCGATGCTGACCCTGGAGATCACCGAGTCGTCGCTCCTGATCGATGCTCCGAGGGCACGCGCCACGATCAACGAACTGCACGAAGTCGGGGTGCGACTGTCGATCGACGACTTCGGAACGGGCTACTCCTCGCTGAGCTATCTGCGGCGACTCCCGGTCGGTGAACTCAAGATCGACCAGAGCTTCGTCGCCAACCTGTTGATCGACGAACAGGACGAGGTCATCGTGCGTTCGACGATCGATCTGGGCCACAACCTCGGTCTCGTCGTCGTGGCGGAGGGCGTGGAGAACAACGAGGTGCTGGAGCGTCTGCGGGAATTCGGCTGCGACGTCGCACAGGGCTACTGCATCTCGCGTCCGCTTCCTCCCGAGCAGCTGATGTCATGGTTGGCGACGACGAGCCACCCGAGTCAGAAGGAAGATCCGCTGGACTTCACGAGGTGGGTCGACATCGAACCGGCCGATGACGCCAATGATCCGTCTGCCGATCCCGGCGCCGATCGCTTCACGCTGGACTGATCGAGCAGGCGCGCGCCCGGAGCGGTGTGACCCCTCGACGGGAGCGCCGCGCCGCGGTGGGTTGGTGAGCGATGTTCCTGCGGTGATACTTGGTCGATGACGCTTCGAGTGCCACTGCAGCACGTGCTCATCCATGGGCACGATGTCGGCTTTCGGCGCACCGGGTCGGGCGAAGCGATCGTCCTGATCCACGGATTGGCCGGGAGTTCTCGAACCTGGGACGACGTCATTCCGGCACTGGCGCCGGGTTTCGACGTCATCGCCCCCGACCTGCTCGGTCACGGCGAGTCCGCCAAGCCGCAGGGCGACTACTCGCTCGGAGCGTTCGCGAGCGGCCTGCGCGACCTCCTCTCGGTGCTCGACGTCACGAGCGTCACGATCGTCGGCCATTCCTTCGGCGGTGGGGTCGCCATGCAACTGGCCTACCAACACCCCCACCTCGTCGATCGGCTGGTGCTGGTGGGCAGCGGTGGCCTCGGTCGCGAGGTGTCCTGGATCCTGCGCATGTTGGCACTGCCGGGCGCTGAGTATCTGATGCCGTTCGGGATTCCGAAGCCGATCGTGGATCGGGCGACGGACATCGGGCGAGCACTCGGGCGGCGCAACATCCGCTCGCCGAAGCTCGCCGAGATGTGGCGGGCCTACAGCTCGCTGTCGGGTGCGAAGAACCGTTCAGCGTTCGTCCGCACGATGCGCGGTGTGATCGAGCCGGGCGGCCAAGTGGTCAACGCCGAAGACCGGCTCTACCTGGCTGCGCACATCCCGACCCTGATCGTGTGGGGTGACCACGACGAGATCATTCCGGTCGCGCACGCGCACAAGGCACACGCACTGATTCCGACGAGTCGCCTGGAGATCCTCGAGGGCGTCGGCCACTTTCCACACGTCGAGGCACCCGATCGCTTCAATGGCGTGTTGGTCGACTTCCTGGAGACGACGACGGCGGCATCGACTCGCCACGAGGCGTTGCGCGACGTGTTGCTGCACGGAGCATGAGGCCCCGTTGAGCCTCGGGTGAGCGTGGCCGCGTCGTCGGCGGCCCGTCATCGGGTTCAGCGTCGACGGAGGACGATCGAAGCCTGCCCATCGGCTTCCACGTCGACCAGCACGTCGGTGTCGTCGCGGGTGAAGGCGTCACGGAGGTCGCCCGCCGGAGCGTGGAACGGGCCCGCCGGAGTGGACAGCCCGACCTCGGACAGCACGGTGACGATCGCGACACCACCGCGACGCAGGCGTTGGACGATCTCGGGGTAGAGATCCGGGTGACGGAACCGCTGACAGACGATCACATCGAGGTCGGTGAGCTCGGTAGGCAGCCCCGCATCGAGGTCGACGACCCGTGCGTCGATCGAACCGTCGACGCCGGCGCGCTGTGCGGATGCTCGGGTGAGGTCGATCGCGACGGGGGAGACATCGAGCGCGGTGACGCGATGGCCCAGCGAGGCCAGCCAGAGACTCTGAGCGCCCGCACCGCAGGCGATGTCGACCGCGCGCCCCGGATCGGGGAGGCGCTCGATGACGTCGGGATGCGCGACCAGCACGTCGGGAGGGCTCGCCTGGCTCGACGTGGCGTCCCGATATCGCTCGTTCCAACGTGTTGCGTCGTCGTCCACGCCTGCATCATGGCGCGTGGTGAGACGTGCGGGCGGGCCTGGCCGTACGCGATCGGCTCGGCAGGTCACCGGTGACCGGCCCGGTCTGACGCGGATCGGTCGTGGTTGTTGCGTCTCGGAGGGGTCCGCGTGGGATCATCAGGGAGTGACTGACATCGACGAAGGCGGCTCCACACAGACCTCGACCGGGTGGTTGTCCCCCGAAGACCTCGAGTTGGTGCGCGCCCACGTCCCGATCGTCTACGTCGATGCGGTCCCCGTGCGCGTCGACTCGTTGGGCAACGTCACCGAGGTCGGCCTCCTCCTGCGTGTGGCGTCGGACGGCTCGATCAGCCGCATGGTCGTCACCGGGCGGGTCCTGTTCGGTGAGAAGGTCAGAGAAGCGCTGATGCGGCACTGCGAGAAGGATCTCGGACCGATGGCCCTGCCACGAGTCCCGGCGAACCCGACCCCGTTCACGGTGGTGGAGTACTTCCCCAATCCGGAACGCTCCGGCTTCTACGATCCGCGCCATCACGCTGTCAGCCTCGCCTACGTCGTGCCGGTCGAAGGCGACTGCGAACCCACGCAGGAAGCCCTCGACCTCTCGTGGTTCTCACCCGAGGAGGCCGTCAGCGCCGAGGTCGTCAGCCAGATGACGAGCGGCCACGATCGCCTCATCCGCCTCGCGCTCGCCCACGTCGGCAAACTCCCCTGATCGGGGCGTTCAGAGGAGCCAGAGGAGCAGCCACAGGGTGGCCATGCCGGCGGTGAGCGAGGCGATCAGGTTGCGCGTCAGCGCGGTCACGACGATGCCGACGCCGACGGCGATCACTTCCTCCGCTTCGATTCCGCCGATGCCGTTCCCGCCGGCCACCAGGTTCACTGCCAGGGCGGCGAGCACCGCAGGGCCGACGTAGGGGAGTGCTCGCGTGAAGTTCGCGGGGAGCTGACGGTCCGCGAGCAACACGATCAACCCAGCGCGCGACACGTAGGTGATGATGCCGACGACGAGCACGGCGGAGAGCGAAGCCCAGGTGCTCATGGCGCGACCTCGCTCGTGCCGATCTGCCGACGTTCCTGTGCGACATCGGCGAGGAAACCAGCGGTCACGCCGCTGAGGGCACCGATGAGGATGCCGCCGTTGTTCGGGACGTCGAGTGCGAGGAGGCACACGCCCGCCCCGGTCACGGCGGCGACGATGCCAGGTCGGTTCTTGACGGCCATCACCACGAGACCGGCGAACATGATGGCGGGAGCGACGTCGAGACGCCACTCGGTCGGAATCGCGGAACCGACGACCAGGCCGAGTGTGACCAGGATGTTCCAGCACACGAAGTTGAAGATCCCCGCCGACAGGTAGAACACCCGCCAGTCCCGGCTCGACAGATCGTCGCGAGGCAGCAGGACAGCGAAGAGC
>JBAWHL010000122.1:0-4322 GCA_049593815.1 Ilumatobacteraceae bacterium
CCGAACGACGCGACGGTGTGTTGGTCGTTCATCTCGACGACGGCAAGGCCAACGCACTGACGTTCGACATCATCGCGACGGTCACCGAGGCACTCGACGAAGCCGAGGCCGACGACTCGATCGGCGCAGTGGTGATCCATGGTCGGCCCGGTCGGTTCTCGGGCGGGTTCGATCTCGGCGTGATGCTCGGCGACGACCTCGGGTCGATCATCAAACTGGTGGCCGACGGCGGTTCGCTGGTCCACCGGCTCTATGGGGGGTCGGTCCCGGTGGTCGCAGCGTGCACGGGCCACGCCCTCGCCGCGGGCGCGCTGGTGCTGCTCGGATGTGACGTGCGAGTCGGCGCCGACATCGATGCGAAGGTCGGGCTCAACGAGGTCGCGATCAAGATGGTGCTGCCCGACTGGGCGTTCACGATCAGCCGTGATCGGCTGAGCAAGCGTCAGGCGCAGCGGGCGCTCGCCAATGCACGGCTGACGGCACCGCGCGATGCAATCGACGTGGGGTTCATCGACGAGGTCGTCCCGGTCGACGAGGTGCTCGACCGTGCGGTTGCTCTGGCGGCGGAACTCGCTGCGACGCTCGACCCGTCGGCGTACGCCCGGACGGTGCGAGTACTGCGCGGTGCGACGCTCGACCTGATGGCCGAACAGATCGCGAGCGACCGGGCGTCGACGTCCAGCCCCGTGTGATGTGACGAATCGTGCCAGGCGCGATCCGTCACACGCTGGTGAGGATTGTGTCGCTGGCCGACGGGTATGGTCGCTGGCATGGCAACTCCCTCCGTCAATCCCAACATGGAATACCGTCGGCTCGGCAACACCGGCTTGAAGGTCAGCGTGCTCAGCTTCGGGAGTTGGGTCACGTTCGACACCCAAATGGACACCAACCTCGCGCTCGAGTGCATGGCCGCGGCCGGTGACGCCGGATGCAACTTCTTCGACAATGCCGAGGCGTACGCCGGCGGCAAGAGCGAGACGATCATGGGCGAGGCGCTGCGCGAACTCGATTGGCCCCGGTGGTCGTACGTGCTGACCACCAAGGTGTTCGGTGGGCTGCACAAGACGACGCCGAACATGAACAACACGCTCAACCGCAAGTACCTCATGCAGGCGATCGACGGCTCGCTGGAGCGGTTCGGTCTCGACTTCGTCGACATCCTCTACTGCCACCGCGCCGACCCCCAGACGCCGCTCGAGGAGACCGTGTGGGCAATGAGCGACATCGTCGACTCGGGAAAGGCGCTGTACTGGGGCACCAGTGAATGGGATGCCGACGAGATCCGTGGCGCGATCGAGATCGCCGAGCGTCATCACCTGCACAAGCCGGTGACCGAGCAGAGCCAGTACAACCTGCTCGAACGCAAGAACGTCGAGCGCCGCTACGCCCGCATCAACGCCGACTACAACTACGGCAACACGATCTGGAGCCCGCTCGCGTCGGGTCTCCTGACCGGCAAGTACAAAGACGGCATCCCCGCCGACTCCCGTGCCGCGCTCGAGGGCTACGGCTGGCTCGCTGGCCGCTTGACCGATTCCGAGGCCATCGCACGCGTCGAGAAGCTGCGCCCGATCGCCGAACGGCTCGACTGCACGATGGCGCAGCTGGCGCTGGCATGGTGCACGAAGAACCCGCACGTGTCGACGGTGATCACCGGTGCCTCGAAGGTCAGCCAGGTCGAACAGAACTTCGGTGCGCTCGACGTGATCCCGCTGCTCACCGACGAGGTCAAGGAAGAGATGGAAGCGGCCGTCGCCGACTGATCCAGTCCACTGCGCCGCTGCGGCGGTGCACGGTCAGATGTCGAGCGCGGTGAGCCAGTCGGTCGTCCGGCTGGCCACTGCCTCGGCATGTCCGACGAGGGAGTGATCTGCCGACTCGATCGCCTGGTGATCGATGCTCACCTGGGGAGCAGCGGCGGACCAACCGCCGACGATCGGAGTCGACAGCTCCGGCGGGCTGAACTGATCGTGGCGCGGGGTCAACACCAGCGTCGGCACGTCGGGGATTGGCAGCTCGGTGGCCATCGCCAGCGGGGGAGCGACCAGGACGAGGGCACTGACGCGCCGGTCAGCGAGGCCCAGCGCGATCATCGCTCCGAACGAGTAGCCGAGGGCGATCCGGGGGAGGTCCGCGAACCGTTCGTCGAGTTCGTCGTCGAGCGCGTCCAGTGCGCCGATGGCATCGAGTCGTTCTCCCGTTCCGTGATCGAATGTCGCACGGAAGTCGAACCGAAGCGCCGACACCCCGCAACGGGGGAGCGCGTCGAACAGCGCCGTGACCACGTTGTTGTGTCGGTTCCCGCCGTACTGGGGATGGGGGTGGCAGACGATCGCCGCCGCGGTCGGTTCGGCGGGCACAGCGAGATCGCCGACGAGTTCGGCGCCGTCGGTGGCCTCGAATTCGACGGGACGGACGTCGACCGACGCAGAATCGCTCACGGGACGCGACGGTACCCTTGCCCGATGGTGTCCGACCACGACAAGCTGCCGATCAAGATGCTCAACGACCGAGTGCTCGTCCGCATCTCGGAGGTGCCCGGCGACCGGCGTTCGTCCGGCGGCATCGTGATTCCGGCCACGGCACAGGTCGCCAAACGCCTGATCTGGGCGACGGTGGTTGCCCAGGGGCAGAACGTCAGGTCGTGCGAAGTGGGCGACAAGGTGCTCTTCAGCCCCGACGACCGCTACGAGGTCGAGGTCCAGGGCGAGGACTACGTGATGTTGCGTGAACGCGAGCTGCACGCCGTCGCCGCCGAGCGGATCGAAGCATCCACCGGGCTCTACCTCTGACTCCGCTGCGCTTCAGGGCGCAGACTACGTTCGGGTGCTCACCGTTCGAGGAGGAACAATGATCAAAGTCAGCGTGATGTACCCGAGGTCCGATGGGGCGACCTTCGACATGGAGTACTACAAGACGACCCACATGGAGATCGTCGATCGGACGATGAAGCCGGCCAAGTGGGAGATCGATTCGGGCATCGACGGCCCGTATCTCGCGATCGGGCACCTCTACTTCGAGTCGAACGACGCCATGGGCGCCGGCCTCGGCGCTGCCGGTGAGGCGACCGCCGACGTCCCGAACTTCACCAACACCGAAGCGGCGTTCCAGATCTCGAACGTCATCGACTGACGGCGAACCGTCAGCCGAGGTCGTAGTCGCCGCGCACCGTCACCGTGGCGTCGATGCGGCTGGTGCCGACGGGGCCGCTGACGTCACCCAGACCGAGCCATGCGACCAGGGCGTCCTGGTTGGCAGGTCGCAGGCGGGCACATCCCTTGCTCTGGGGGCTCGTCGGGACGCTGTTGGCGCCATGGATGGCCTGACCGTTGTCGAAGTAGAGCGGCTTGTACATGTTGCCGTTCAACGGGTTGTCCGCGGTGACGGGATACGACGTCGAGTTGTGCCACCCGCCGTTGTCGAGCGCCGGGTCGTAGCGGAACGCCCGTGACCGCTCCTGCAGCCGTGTCTCGTGTTCGAACTCTCCCGTCGAGGTGGGGAAGACGAAGACGAGATTCTGGCCCTCCCCGACGAACATCACCTGGCAGGTGAGGTCGATCAGGATCCACCGACCGTCGGTGGCCGTGTTCGGGGGAATGGGGAGCTCGGTGAGTGCGAGCAGGAAGCCCTCGGCGGGGCTGTCGGCCTCCATGTCGGAGCGGTCGACCGGCAATCCCATTGCCAGGCGACTGGCGCACAGCGCCCGGCGCGTGACCGGCCCGGACACGCCGTCCACCGGCATCTCGGGGTAGCCGAACGGTGTCAGCAGCGCGTTGAGTGCAGCCTGCTGGGTGCCGACGGTCGCGAAGTTCTCCGCTGCGACGATCGCCGCGTTGCGTTCGAGCCGCTGCTCGCCGGTGACATCGTTCAAGCCGTTGTCGATGCAGACGTCGAGCAGTTGGTCCGGGACGATCAGCTCGCCGTCGAGGCCGTTCTCTGCCTGGACCGAGGCGACGGTGACGAGCTCGTCGGCGCGATCGGAGACGATGGCGCCGAGCGAATCGCCGGGCTCGACCTCGACGACGCAGAGGGGGTCGTACACCTCGAGCTCGGCGACGGTGGTCGTCGTGCTGGTGCTCGTCGTGGACTCAGCGACGGAATCGGGCACCGAGTCGGTCGGAGCGCTGCCAGGCGGGGTGGCTGTCGGGGCGGCGGCCGATGTGTCTGCCGAATCGTTCCCCCCGATGGTGCGAGCCGAGTCGCTCGATGTCGCCTGCGTACAGGCCCCAGCCGTCAGGCAGGCGCCCAACATGATCGCTTGCCACTGAACCCGCACCGGGGCGACGCTAGTGGGTGTTCGTCCACGTTTTCCGTCAGGGCTC
>JBAWHL010000123.1:0-10672 GCA_049593815.1 Ilumatobacteraceae bacterium
GTGGCCGACACAACCGATTCAAATCCAGAAACGGGCTCGTCGCCCGACGACGACCCGACGGCCAACTGAACTGGTACCGATCAGACGGAACCGAGGTGTCCTCCGTCGGCCGACGCCACGTCCCCGACCTCGATGAGATCGCTGCAGCCACCCGGCAACGAGTCGACGCCCTCCGCGAAATCCAACCTGCCCGCTGACAGCGCCCGGATCTCGCTATGGTCGCGCGTTTAGCCGAACTGACCGAGGTCGACGAACATGCCCGCATCATCCGAGTCCACCGTTCCCACTGACATCGAGGCCGCCCTGCGCGCCGAACTCACCGCAACGCAGGCCAAGCTCGAGCGAGCCACGAGCGAGTACGAAGCACTCCGGGCCGACAGCGACACGATTCAGGAAGACCGCGACTCCGCCCACCAGTTCGTCGCCGAGGCCCAGGCGCTCGTCGACGCCGCCGAACGCGCCCTCGCCCGATTCGAAGCCGGCGACTACGGCCGCTGCGAACGTTGCGGCGAGCCGATCGCTCCCGAACGACTCGAAGCGATCCCCGACACGGTCACGTGCCGGGCGTGCTCCTGAGAAACCGCACACCCAGGAGCGCCGGGATCTGATCCTGGCCGCGGTGGTCCGCGAACTCGTCGAGCGCAGCCGGTCCCGGGCCGTGTTCGACCATCTGCTCGAGCGTCCAACCGCAACTGGCGGCAGCGGTCAGCAGGTCACCCATCGGGCGATGAAACAGGTCGACGAAACCGCCGCCCGCGTCATGGGCCCACGAACCGGGCGTCAGGTAGCTGCCCCAGCGCCACAACACCTCGCCGGTCGGGTCGACGAGCGGCTCGGACTCCGGCGACGTGGCAACCGGATGGTTGATCACCACGAGCAGGTGCCCGCCCGGGCGCACCGCCGCGTGCACCGACCGGAAGAACTCGATGTGGTCCGGCAGGAGGTCGACGACGCCGACCGCCACCGCCCGATCGAGACTTCCGCGGCGCACCCACGACAGATCGGGGAGCCTCGACTGCACGGCCGGCCCTCGGGTCGCCGCGTGCTGCAGCAACGCCATCGACAGGTCGGTGCCGATGCACCGTTCCCCCAGTTCGGCGAACATCGCACCGTCGCCGCAGCCCAGGTCGAGCGTCAGCCCGCCAGTGCCCGGGAGCAGGTCGCGCAGGCATCGAACGATGGCCGTGCCCTGCGTCGGGTCGTGACGCACCGCATCGACCCACCAGTCAGCGAGATCGTCCCACGACTCGGCCACCTCGAGCCTCAAGAGCGAACGAGGATGGCGACGAGGAAGTCGGACTCGGCCGTGAACGGCCGCAGGTCCCACGTCGACAAGCGAAGCTCCACCGCGAGGCCCGCCGACTCGACGTCGGAGAAGAAGTCGTCGAACGCATAGTCACGACCGGCACCGAAGGCCACCACGAGGCGACCCTCGTCGCCCAGGTGCGCGCCGAGTCGTTCGAGGACGGCGACGCGGGTGCTCGCAGCGAGGAACGCCATGACGTTGCCGGCGGAGAAGACGAGGTCGAACGGCGCCGCGATGCCCTGTGCGGGCAGGTCCAGTTCGGCGAGATCGCCGACGAGCCACCTCGGGCCGGGATGGTCGGTCTCCGCCGCGGCGACCAACACCGGATCGACATCGACACCGACGACGTCGTGGCCGAGGTCGGCGAGAATCGCCCCCACCCGACCCGGGCCGCAGCCGGCGTCGAGGATGCGAGCGTCGCGGCCGACCATCGCATCGAGCATGCGGGCCTCACCGCCGAGGTCGAAGCCCTCCGCCGCCAGCTTGCGGAACCGTTCGACGTACCGGGTGGAATGCTCCGGGTCCTCGTCGACGATCGTCATCCATCCGCTGCGCTCGGTCATCGGCTGCCCCCCTGTTGCTGTCCTGTGTACACGTTGAAGCCCTGCGCACGGACGAAACCGGCGAGCTGCTTGCCCGCCCGGTTCGCCGCGTCGACCGCGAGCGCCGTGGGGGCGCTCATCGCCAGCACGGTGCCGAAACCGGCCGCCCACGCCTTCTGGACCATTTCGATGCTCGCCCGTCCGCTGACGAACAACCCGGTGCCGGTCGCCGGGACAGCGGAGCCGAGGACCATCGCGCCGACCACCTTGTCGACGGCGTTGTGGCGACCGACGTCCTCGCGCACGAGCGACACGTTGCCGTTCCGGTCGAACGCGGCTGCGCCGTGGACGGCACCGGTCTCCGCGAACAGCGACTGCTCGGCGGCGACCCGGTCGGGGACCGACATCAGCACGTCGAGGTCGATCGGTGGCTGTGCGGGGAGCGGGTCGAGGCGGGCACACATCTCGTCGAGCTGATCGCTGCCGCACCACACGCAGCTCGACGAGACGTTGCCGAGGCGCGGCGTCGGTTCGGGAGCGCGCCCGCCGGTCTCGACGGTGACCGTGTTGTAGTCGTTGGGATCGAGCCGGTCCGCCGGCGTCAGGTCAGCGCAGTACTTCACGCCCGCGACGGGAGCGTCGGCCAACAGCCCCTCGGTGAAGCAGAAGCCCACCGCCAGCTCGAAGTCGTTGCCCGGCGTGCGCATCGTGGTGGAGACCAACGTGCCGTCGAGGCGGATCGACATCGGTTCCTCGACGATCAGGCGATCCGGGAATCGCTGCTCGGTGCGTTCGGCGCCGGTGCCGGTCACCCGGGTCGTCAGCACCCGTTCCACACGTCGTCGAGCCACCAGACCACTCTAGGAGCGAGGTGCCTGCGGTACCGTCGAGGCATGTCTCGCCGACACGAATTCCGCCCCCTCGAACGCCTCACCGAGCCGCTCGTCCGCGAGGACGGCGCCCTGCGACCGGCGACCTGGGACGAAGCGCTCACCCGCGCCGCCACCGGGCTCGGGCGCGGCGACTCGGTCGGGGTGTTCTCGTGTTCGAAGTCGACCAACGAGATGAACTTCGTCTCCCAGAAGCTCGCCCGCACCGCCCTCGGCACCAACAACATCGACTCCTGCAACCGGACTTGACACGCTCCCTCCGTGGTCGGTCTGGCCACAGTGTTCGGAGCGGGAGGTGGCACCTCCTCCTATGCGGAAGCCGAAGCGGCCGACGTGATCGTCGTCTGGGGATCGAACGCGCGCAACGCGCACCCGATCTTCTTCCATCACGTGCTGCAGGCGGTCAATCGCGGTGCCCGGCTGTACGTCGTCGATCCGCGCCGCTCCGAGACCGCCCAGTTCGCTGACCGCTGGCTCGGCCTCGACGTCGGCACCGACATCGCCCTCGCCAACACGATCGCCCGCGAGATCATCCACGCCGGTCTCGTCCACGAGTCGTTCATCGCCAACGCGACGACCGGGTTCGACGAGTTCGCCGCCTCCGTCGAGGACTGGACGCTCGAGCGCGGCAGTGCGGTCACCGGCGTCCCGGCCGACGCGATCCGCGAACTCGCTCACGCCTACGCCACCGCCGACGCCGCACAGCTGTGCTGGACCCTCGGGATCACCGAACACCACAACGGCGTCGACAACGTGCTCTCCCTGTGCAACCTCGCGCTCCTGACCGGTCAGGTCGGCCGGTTCGGTGCTGGGCTCACCCCGTTGCGAGGGCAGAACAACGTGCAGGGCGGTGGCGACATGGGAGCGCTGCCCGACAAGCTGCCCGGATTCCAGAACGTCGTCGACGACGAGGCCCGCCACAAGTTCGAGGCCGAGTGGGGCGTCTCGATTCCCGGCGGCGTCGGACGCAACCTGACCCAGATGTTCGACGCGATGGAAGCAGGCACGTTGACCTCGGTCCTCGTCATCGGTGAGAACCCGGCCCGGTCCGAAGCCGACGTCCGCCGCGCCGTCGAACTGCTCAGCGCGCTCGACACGCTCGTCGTCGTCGACATCCACATGACGAAGACCGCGGAACTCGCCGACGTCGTCCTGCCCGGATCCGCGTCGTGGTGCGAGTCCGACGGCACGGTGACCAACTCCGAGCGGCGGGTGCAGCGCGTCCGCAAGGCGCTCGACCCGCCCGGGTCCGCCCGCGACGACATCGACATCCTGCTCGACCTCGCGGCTCGACTCGGCCAGCGGTGGGACTACGACGACCACGAGGCGATCTGGGACGAACTCCGTCACCTGTCGCCGATGCACGCCGGCATGTCCTGGGGTCGCATCGAGGAGCTCGGCGGCATCCAGTGGCCCTGCTTCTCCGACGACACGCTCGAGCCACCGTTCCTCCACGGACGACTCTGGGCCGACGACCCCACCGAACGGGGCCGCCCCGCGCCGTTCTCGGTCGTGGAACACGATCCACCCGTCGAAGCGGTCAGCGCCGAGTTCCCGTTCCGCCTCACGACCGGTCGTCGCCTCGACTCGTACAACACCGGTGTCCAGACCGGTGGTTTCCGCAGCCCGGGACGCCTCGGGGAGACCATCGACATCTCCCCCGCCGATGCCGTCGCCCTCGCCGTCGACGATGGCGAACTGGTTCGGGTGACCTCGCCACGCGGGTCGGTCAGCGCACCGGTTCGCATCGACGCTGCGCTCCGGCCAGGATTGGTGTTCATGACGTTCCACTTCGCCGACGAGGTCGACGTCAACCTGCTGACCATCGACGCGACCGACCCCAAGTCCGGCACGGCCGAGTACAAGGCCGCCGCCGTCCGGATCGACAAGCTCGTCACCAGCTGATGGACCTGAAGACGCGCGGCATCGCGCCCACCGACGACGAGCGGACCGCGATCGAGACGGTCCTCGGGCCACCGCCGGTGGCTCACGACCACGAGGCCGCCGGTGGTCACGAACTCCGGGAACGACGCCACCTCCTGCTGCCGACACTGCACGCCATCAACGATCGCGTCGGCTGGATCAGCCTGGAGGCGATCGATCACGTCGCCGAACGCCTCGACGTGTCCCCCGCCCAGATCTACGGCGTGGCCACGTTCTACGAACTCTTCTCCGTCGAGCCGCGCAGCGAACGTCAGGTCCACGTGTGCGTCGACCTCGCCTGTCGGATGGCCGACCCCCGCCTCGTCGACGGGGTTCCCGATGGCGCTCACGAGTCGCCGTGCCTCGGCATGTGTGAGCAGGCACCGGCGTCGTACGTCGTCGAGGTCGGCGACCCCGCGCGCCGCACTGCGATCGGCAGCGCCGGCGAGCTCGAGCCCGCTGCGGCCGCCCCGCAGGCGGGCGATCCCGATCTGATCCTGCTCAGCCGCGTCGGCCGATCCGATCCGCTCGACTTCGACGCCTACCTCGCCGATGGCGGGCTGACCGCGCTCGCACGCGCCCGCGAGCTCGGGGCCGAGGGCATCATCGACGCGCTGCACGGCGCCGAGCTGCTCGGCCGTGGTGGGGCGATGTTCCCGACCGGGCGCAAGTGGGATGCCGTCCGCACGCAGGCCGCGACGCCGCACCACCTGGTCTGCAATGCCGACGAGTCCGAGCCCGGCACGTTCAAGGACCGGGTGCTGATCGAGAACGATCCGTACGCGCTGCTCGAGTCGATGTGCATTGCCGCGATCGCGACCGGTGCCGCGCACGGATGGATCTACCTACGCGGCGAGTATCCACGGCCCGAAGCGACGCTCCACGCGGCGATCGACCGGTTCCGTGAGCACGGCGTCCTCGGCGACGGGTTCGACATCGAGGTGCGTCGCGGTGCGGGCGCCTACATCTGCGGCGAGGAGACGGCGATCTTCAACTCGATCGAGGGCTTTCGCGGCGAACCGCGCAACAAGCCACCCTTTCCGTTCGAGGTCGGCCTGTTCGGCCTCCCGACGGCCGTCAACAACGTCGAGACCCTGATGAACGTGCCGTCGATCGTCCTCGGACGCGGCACGTCGAACCACCGGCTGTTCTGCCTGTCGGGAGCGGTCGTGACGCCCGGTGTCTACGAGGTCGAACTCGGCCTGACACTGCGGGAACTGATCGACCTCGCGGGCGGGCTCCGACCCGGCTCGGAGGTCCAGGCCGTCCTGCTCGGTGGCGCCGCCGGGCGTTTCGTCGGCCCCGACTCCCTCGATCTGCGCCTCGACGACGATTCGATCCGCGGTGCCGGGCTCACGCTCGGCTCCGGCGTGGTGATGGTCCACGACCAGCACGTCGACATGGTCGACCAGATCCGCCGCATCGCGCGCTTCTTCCGCAACGAGTCGTGCGGGCAGTGCGTGCCGTGCCGAGTGGGCACCGTCCGCCAGGAGGAGGTCCTCGACCGCTTGGCGGCAGGCGTTCGAGACGGACAACTCGAGTTGCTCAGCGACATCGGGCGAGCGATGACCGATGCCTCGATCTGCGGGCTCGGTCAGACCGCACACCACGCCATCGAGTCGGCGGTCGTTTCGCTGGAGGTGTTCCGCCGATGACCGATCTCGACGACACCATCACGCTGACGATCGACGGTGAGCCGGTCACCGTGCCCGCGGGCACGACGATCCTCCAGGCCGCCGACGACATCCCGACGCTCTGCTACGGCGACACGATCACCCCCAAGAACGCCTGTCGCATCTGCATGGTCGAGGTCGAGGGCTCGCGGACGCTCGTGCCGGCGTGCTCGCGTCCCGTCGAGGCCGACATGGTCGTGCGCACGCGATCCGAGCGCGTCGACCACTCGCGCAAGATGGTGCTCGAGTTCCTCGGGTCATCGGTCGACATGTCGCTGACCGACGACGTCGCCGAGTGGAACGAGGAGTACGGGGCCGACCCGACCCGCCATGGCGCCGACGCAGCGACGGTCACGCAACCCGTCAAGGTCGACAACGCGCTGTACGTTCGCGACTACGCCAAGTGCATCCTCTGCTACCAGTGCGTCGACGCCTGCGGCGAGCAGTGGCAGAACAGCTTCGTCATCGAGATCGCCGGACGCGGCTTCGACTCACACGTGTCCACCGAGTTCGACGTCGACCTTCCCGACTCGGCGTGCGTGTACTGCGGCAACTGCATCCAGGTCTGCCCGACGGGGGCGCTCATGCCCACCAGCGAGTTCGACCTGCGCGCGACGGGCAACTGGGACGAGGAACGTCAGACCGAGACCAACACGATCTGCGGGTTCTGCGGCGTCGGCTGCGAACTGACGCTGCACGTGCAGGACAACACGATCGTCAAGGTGAGTTCACCGCCGGACAACGAGATCACCCACGGCAACCTGTGCGTCAAGGGGCGGTTCGGGTACCAGCACGCGCAGAATCGATGAACCGGTCGACGACCTGATCGGCGAGGGCGGGCAGACGGTCCTGCTCGCCGAGGATCGAGGCGAAGACGAGCGGTCCGACCAGCAGCATCATCGCGTCATGGGCGTCGACATCGCCGACGTCGAACCCTTCGGCCACGCCCAGGTCGAGGATGGCCGCGAGCGCCCCGGCCTTCACGTCGCGGTCGGACTCGACCACCGCGGCGAGGTCGGGCATCGTCGTCCGCAACGCCATCATCGCGGGGATGATGCGCGACCACTCGGGATCGATCAGCGTCTCCACCAGTGATGCGACGTGTGCTCGGAGTGCCGCGGTGAACCCGAGGGTCAGGTCGGGTTGCTCCAGGTCGGGGACGTTGCAGCGCACGACGTCGATCAGCATCTCGTCACGCGACGACCAGTGGCGGTAGAGCGTCGACTTGGCGACGCCCGAGCACTCCGCGACCGCGTCGACCGTCACGCCCCGCGGTCCGGATTCGACCAGGAGGTCGGTGGCCGCACGGATCATCTTCTCCCGGCTGCGCGCCGCACGTGGTGACGTCGGCGGGTTCGGTGCGGGCTGGGGAGTCATCGGTCACATTCGATCAGGCGGGGTTGGCACGGTTCGCACCTTCGATATTATCGCTACGAAACCGTTTCGTTGCACTCGTGGCGAGACCCAGCCCTCCCCCTGGAGCCCCCGTGACAGACGCAACGGTCGCCACCGACCCGAAGACCCAACGCAACATCCTGATCGCGATGATCACGGCGCTCGTCGCCGTGATCGCCTCGGTGTCGGGCCTCAACGTTGCCCAGACCGACCTCGCGATCGACCTCGGGGCCTCCCAGAATGCCGTCCTCTGGATCATCAACGCCTACACGATCGCCCTGGCTGCGCTGCTGCTCCCCATCGGGGCCGTCGGTGACCGCTGGGGACGCAAGCCGGTGCTGCTCTCGGGCCTCGCCGTGTTCGGTCTCGCCAGCCTCGCCGCTGCGGTCGCCCCGACCATCGCGCTGATGATCACCGCCCGCGTCGCGGCGGGCGTCGGAGCCGCCATGATCATGCCGGTCACCCTGTCGGTGATCACCTCGAGCTTCCCGCCCGAAGACCGGGCGCGCGCCATCGGCATCTGGGCCGGATTCGCAGGCAGCGGCGGCATCCTCGGGCTCTTCTTCGCCTCGTTCATGGTCGACATCGTCACGTGGCGCTGGATGTTCGTCCTCCCGCTCGGCCTGGTCGCCGTCTCGGCGGTCATGACCGTCACGTCGGTCGCCAACTCCCGTGAGCACAACGAACACCGCTTCGACATCGGTGGCTCGGTCCTGTCGGCGCTCGCCATCGGCGGCATCGTCCTCGGGATCCACGAAGGCCCGGAGCGCGGCTGGACCGACCCGATCGCCCTCGTCGGACTCGTCGTCGGCATCGCCGCGATGTTCGCCTTCGTCGCGTGGGAACGTCGTCAGACCGACCCGTTGCTCGACATGACCGCATTCCGCGATCGTGGCCTGTCGTCCGGATCGGCGACCCTGCTGATCGTGTTCGCCGTCATGTTCGGCATCTTCCTGGTGCTGTTCCCGTTCCTCCAGGCCGTCGTCGGACTCTCGGCGCTCGCCGCCGCTGCCGGCCTCCTGCCGATGGCGCTGATGATGATGCCGACCTCCACGTTCGCCCCGCACGTCGCCGCGCGGTTCGGTTCACGTCGCACGATGATCACCGGCGTCACGATCTTCGCCGGCGGCCTCGTCACCCTGGCGCTGTTGGCATCCGTCGAGGGCGGCTACCTGTCGGTCCTGCCCGGCCTGATGCTCATCGGCTTCGGCATGGGACTCACGATGACGCCGGCGACGGCCGCCATCACCGAGACCCTGCCCGCCGACAAGCAGGGAGTCGCCTCGGCGCTCAACGACACATCGCGTGAAGTCGGTGGCGCCCTCGGCGTCGCCCTGCTCGGGTCGATCCTCAGCTCCGGCTACCGCAGCGCCATCGAGCCCTCGCTCGACGGCATCTCCCCCGAGATCGCCGAGCACGCCAAGGAGGGCATCGGCAGCGCCTTTGCCGCCGCGGCGGAGGCCGGCGCCGACGGCCCGATGATCATCGACGCGGCGAAGCACGCCTTCGTCGATGGTTGGGTCGGTTCGATGTGGGTCGGCGTCGCCATGGCGACGGTCGCCCTGGCGATCCTCGTCGTCCGCGGCCCGGGCACCGGCCCGGCGCGTTCCGGTGCCCCCGACGACGCGTCGGAACTCGACGACGTCGAACTCGCGGACGTCCGCTGACTACTTGAGGAGCGGATCGCGCGGCAGACCGAGGATGCGCTCGCCGATCTGGTTGCGCTTGATCTCCGAGGTGCCACCGGCGATCGACATGCCACGGTGCATCAGCAC
Organism: Ilumatobacteraceae bacterium; assembly: GCA_049593815.1. Lineage (GTDB taxonomy): Bacteria > Actinomycetota > Acidimicrobiia > Acidimicrobiales > Ilumatobacteraceae > Sva-07. The sequence continues at coordinate 9,505 of JBAWHL010000123.1, forward strand.
CAGCATGTTGCTCATCAGGCCGGGGCCGTCCATGAACAACGAGTCGGGGCCGTTCAGTTCGGTCAGTATCGCGGCGGCCTCGTGGCCGATCTCGGACAGCACGAGCTTGGTCATCGCCCCCTCCGGTCCGGGCTCGCCACCGACGACTGCACGGTTGGCGCTGCGGAGGTTCAGCAGACCCATCGCCTGATGCTCGGCGATGTAGTGACCGACCCGAGCGGCGCCGCCCGTGAGACGCTCGGGGTGGGCATCGAACGGCTCGATCAACGCGGAACCGGGCAGCGTGAGACCGCCCTGGCCACCACCGATGCTGACGCTCTCGTTCCCGAGCGTCGCTCGAGCGACGGTCCAGCCGCCGTCGACCGGTCCGACGACGTCGTCATCGGGGACGAACACGTCGTTGAAGAAGACCTCGTTGAACTCCGAGTTGCCCGACGTCATCTTGAGCGGACGGACCTCGACACCTTCCGCGTGCATGTCGATCACCATCGTGGTGATGCCGTCGTGCTTGGGCACGTCGGGGTTCGTGCGAACCGTCGCGAAACCCATGCCCGACACGTGGGCACCGCTGGTCCAGACCTTCTGGCCGTTCACCAGCCAGCCACCATCGACCCGGGTCGCCTTGGTCTTGACCCCCGCTGCGTCGGAGCCGGCGTCGGGCTCGCTGAAGAGCTGACACCAGATGACGTCCTGACGCAACGCCGGATTCACCCAGCGTTCCACCTGGTCGGACGTGGCGTACTGGATGATCGTCAAGATGTTCCAGCCGGTGATGCCGTAGGCCGGGCGCTTGATGCCGGCGGCGGCGAACTCCTCTTCGACCACGAGTTGCTCGACGGCGCCCGCCGCACGACCGTAGGGCTTGGGCCAGTGCGGCATCACGTAGCCGGTCTCGATCAACTCGTCGCGCTGTTCGGACTCGGAGAGATCCTTGATGCTCTCGGCGAACGCCCGCACCTCGGTGCGGATCGCCTCGGCCTCTGGCGGCAGCTCGACCGCCTTGTCACGCACGACACCACGCCTCGTGAGGTCGGTCAACTCGGCCGCAGCGCCGTCCCCGTCGAGCAGCTGCAGCAGCGTCGTCGCCCGGCGCATGAACAGGTGCGCGTCGTGCTCCCACGTGATGGCGATGCCGCCGTGCACCTGGGTGCTGAGGTTGGCGCAGAGG
>JBAWHL010000124.1:0-2402 GCA_049593815.1 Ilumatobacteraceae bacterium
CCTCTGCGCAGGCCCGCCGCTCACCCCGGTGGGAGGTCACTGCTGGTACCTGAACGGGGAGTGCGACGGCCGAGACGGCCTGCTCAGCGCCGTCAGGGAGCGCGCCGAACGCGGGTGTGATGTCGTCAAGATCATGGCGACCGGAGGCATGGGAACCCCGACGACACCAGCGTGGCAGTCGCAGTTCACGGCCGAGGATCTCCAGGCGGTCGTCGGCGAAGCGCACCGGGTGGGTCTCCCGGTCGCGGCGCATTGTCACGGTGAACAGGGCATCTCCGACGCCATCGACGCGGGCGTCGACACCATCGAACACTGCACCTTCCTGAACGCGGCGTTGGAACCGAACCCGGACCGGGAACTGTTGGAACGCCTGGCGCGCTCGGGCATCGCATTGTCCGCGACGTTCGGGCGTTGTCCCGACGCGCCGCCGTACCCGGCCGCGTACGTGGCCATGTCGGACCTGTCGAACGTGGCGAAGGCCACCGTGCTCCAACTCGGGGGAACGATCGTCGTGGGCTCCGACGCGGGCATCAACCCGGGCAAACCCCACGACGTCGCCTGTCACAGCATCCACGACCTGCTCGGCGTCGGGATGACACCGATTGACGCACTCGCCGCGATGACCTCCGGCGGAGCAGACGCGCTGGGCCTCGCGACCAAGGGGCGGCTGAGGTCGGGTGCCGACGCGGACATGATCGCGGTCGACGGAGACCCGAGCAGTGATCCGGAGGCGCTCGCCCGGGTCGTGCAGGTGTGGAAGGCGGGAACCACGGTGCTGATCTGACGTTGGTATCGGCCTGCCACGCTCGCCAGCGGGCGTGCGACGGTGACTAGCGTGCGGGCATGGACGAGCCGCTCGATGGACTGCTCACCATCGACGAGACGCGAGCGCGTTCCCGGGTGGGGGTCAAGTGGCGCAAGCACGGCCCCGACGTGATCCCGTCGTTCGTGGCCGACATGGACTTCGATCCGCCCGGTCCGGTTCTCGACGTGTTGCGCGGGCATCTCGACCGGGGTGACCTCGGCTACGGACCCTTCGCCGGTGAGCTCGCCCCGGCCTATGCGTCGTGGCAACGGCGCCAACACGGGTGGGAACTCGACGAGGAGATGGTCCGGCCCTTCACGAGCGTGCTCCACGGGCTCGAGGTGGCGCTGTGGAACACGACCGGACCTGGCGACGGCGTCGTGGTGTTCACCCCCGTCTACTACCCCTTTCTCGACGCGATCGACGCGATGGGGCGGCGTCGAGTGGAGTGCCCGCTCACGCGGCCAGGCTGGCGTCTCGACCCCGAGCGACTCGCTGACGTGATCGACCCGACGACCAGGGTGCTGCTCGTCTGCCAGCCGCACAACCCCACCGGCCGTGTCTTCGACGACGCCGAGGTGGCGGCGATCGCCGACGTTGCCGAGCGTCACGATCTGGTGGTCATCAGCGACGAGGTCTGGGGCGACCTGACACATCCCGGGGTGACCCATCGGCCACTGGCGATCAGCGACGAGCGATTCGGTGGGCGTCTCGTCACACTCGGCTCGGCGAGCAAGACGTTCAACCTCGCGGGCCTACGCGCTGCGGTCGCCCACATCGACCATCCGCCGTTGACGGCAACGCTCGAGACGATGGCAGCGCACCAACAGGGTTCGCCGAGCACGCTCGGCATCGCCGCGACGATCAGTGCGTGGACCGAGTGCGACGACTGGCTCGCAGCGGTACGACGGACCATCACCGCTCGACGTGACCAACTCGTCCGACGCCTCGCCACCGACGTGCCGGCGGTCGGTTTCGAGGTGCCGGAGGCCACCTACCTCGCCTGGCTCGACTTCGCTGCGGTGGCCAACGGTGCGCTCGGCGACGACCCCGCTGCCCACCTGCTCGCAACTGGTCGCGTGGCTGCGTCGAGCGGGCCGCAGTTCGGGCGAGACGGCATCGGATTCGCCCGCCTCAACGTGGCCACGTCCGAACAGATCCTCGACGACCTCGTGGACCGCATCGTCGGCGCGGTCGGCGAGCGCGGGCTCAGCGCGGGGAGCGCGACACCGTTGCGGTGACCGTGCCGACGTCGTCGTTCGGGCGACCGAGACGAAGCAGGCAGTTCGCGCGGCGAGGGTCTCTCCGAACGAGCTCGGTGATCGAATGCGGAGATTCGTCGGTCATTCCCTCGGCCATGCCCAGATGCAGCGCACACACGGTGTCGGCGTCAGCGAGCGCAGCGGTTTCGAACGGGCAGCGCTGCAGCACGATCTCCACCCCCGTCTCACGATTTCGGATCTTGGGATCGAATCCCTGAGCGGCCATCTGCGCGGCCAGTTCCTCGACGGTGAGGTCCGCCCGTGGTGTGCCGCCGACGCGCTCGTGCCCAGCTCGGCGTCCAACGGCTTCGGGATCGTCGCCACTCCTGATGATC
>JBAWHL010000125.1:0-13719 GCA_049593815.1 Ilumatobacteraceae bacterium
GGTTGGTACGGTCCGTGGGATGGCTGATCTGTTTCTCGGTGGGACCGTCGACTCTGCAACACACGAGCGGACGACGGCGGACGACACGAGCCATCTCCACGTCGCGACCGACTCGCTGACCACCCACGGCGTGATCGTCGGGATGACCGGATCCGGCAAGACCGGCCTCGGTGTCGTCCTCATCGAAGAGGCCCTGCGCGCCGGCCTGCCAGTGCTGGCGATCGACCCGAAGGGCGACCTCACCAATCTCTGCCTCACCTTCCCGAACCTCGCTCCCGCCGACTTCCGCCCATGGATCGACGAGTCACAGGCGGCCAACGCCGGCGAGACACCCGACGAGTTCGCCGCCAGCCAAGCAGCCCTGTGGACCAAAGGACTGGCCGGGTGGGGAACCACCGGCGCCGACATCGGGGCGCTGCGTGCGCAGACCGACTTCACGATCTACACCCCGGGGTCCCAGTCCGGCGTCGCGCTCAACATCGTCGGTTCGCTCCAGGTCCCGGGGGACATGACGGACTCGGAGGCCGTCGCCGACGAGATCGAGGGATACGTCACCGGCCTCCTCGCACTCGTCGGCGTCGCTGCGGACCCGTTGGCCAGCCGTGAACACATCCTGCTCTCCAACCTGATCAGCCACTCGTGGTCCGAAGGACGGCCGCTCGACCTCATGTCGCTCGTCGGCATGGTGCCATCGCCACCGATCCGCAAGCTCGGCGTGTTCGACGTCGACCAGTTCTTCCCCGCCGCCGACCGCATGGCGCTGGCGATGAAACTCAACGGGCTGCTCGCCTCGCCGTCGTTCGCGTCCTGGTCGTTGGGTCAACCGCTCGACATCCAGTCGATGCTCTTCGACAGCACGGGCCGGGGACGCTGCGCGATCGTCACCACCGCGCACCTGTCCGACGACGAGCGGCAGTTCGTCACATCGCTCATCCTGTCGAAGCTGGTCACGTGGATGCGCCGCCAGAGCGGCACCACGGACCTGCGAGCGATGCTCTACATGGACGAGGTCGCCGGCTATCTCCCCCCGACGGCGACGCCACCGACCAAGAAGCCGATCATGACCCTGATGAAGCAGGCGCGTGCGTTCGGCGTCGGCGTGATCCTGTCGACGCAGAACCCGGTCGACCTGGACTACAAGGCGATGTCCAACGCCGGCACCTGGATGATCGGTCGACTCCAGACCGACCGTGACAAGGCCCGCCTGCTCGACGGCATGGCTTCGGCCGCCGGCAGCGTCGACGTCGCTGCGGTCGATGCGACCATCTCCGGGCTCGCCAAACGCGAGTTCATGTTGCGCCGGGCAGGCAAGGACGCGCCGGAACTGTTCACCACCCGCTGGGCGATGTCGTACCTGCGCGGTCCGATGACCCGCGATCAGATCGAGCTGCTGACCCCGGCGGCTTCGGCACCGGCGACACCTGCGACAGCACCCGCTGCCACGCCCACGGCGGCAGGCGCTCCGATCGCGACCTCGACCGCACCCGCTGCGCCCGAACCCGACCCGATCCCCGACGACGCCAGCCGCGTCGCCCCCACGACCGCCGAGGGCACACCTGTGCGCTACGTCGATCCCGCGGCTCCGTGGCTCGGCGATGTGGGCGGCGATGCCCGGGGCACCATGTTCGAACCAGCGGTGGTCGCCCGCATCGCCATCCGGTACGACGAGACCAAGGCGGACCTCGTCCACGACGAGGAGTTCGAGGCCGTCGTCTTCCCCTTGTCCGACACCACCGACGTCTCGCAGTTGACGCAGGTCGACTACGACGACCGCGACCTTCGCCCGGACGTGCCCGCCGACGTGACCTACCGGCTGAGCACGGCACGGCTCGACACCAAGACGTTCTTCAACAACATCGAGCGCGACCTGCGCGACCACCTCACCCGCAGTCTCACCCTCGAGATCCCGGCGAACACCGAACTCAAGTTGTACGGCCGTCCCGGCGAATCGGCCGACGACTTCGCCAAGCGCTGCGCGCAGGCCGCCGACGACGCCTCCGACGCCGAGATCGCCAAACTGCGCGACAAGTACGAGACGAAGGCGACCAAGCTCCGCGATCAGATCGACGCGGCCGAAGACCGGGCCAACGTCCTGAAGGAGGAGGCCAAGGGCAAGAAGAAATCGGAGATGTTCTCCACGGCGGGGTCCCTCCTCGACGGCCTCCTGGGCGGCAAGAAGTCCAAGGGCGGGATGCTCGGCGACCTGCTGGGCGATGCCGGCACCGCGTCTCGCCGTCGGGGTTCGACGAACGCATCGGAGCGACGCGTCGACGCCGCCGAGAACAAGATGGAACGGCTCATCGAGCAGTACGACGAGCTCGAAGCCGAACTGGAGGACGACGTCATCGAGATCGCCGAGCGGTGGGACGACACGGCCACGAAGATCACCCCGATGACGATCGGGCTCGAGCGCACCGATGTCGCCGTCACGCAGCTCGTACTGGCATGGCTCCCCGTGGCGTGACCCCGTGCGAGCCCGGGTGATGCGATCGTGCCGACGGAGAGACTCGAACTCTCACTGACGGCGACCTAAACGCCGTGCCTCTGCCAATTGGGCTACGTCGGCCAGGGCACTGAACCTACCGTCGGTGGTCATAACCTGCCGCCGTGCAATCTGGCGGACCGCGGAACGTGAACAGCACGCACGCCGTCGCGCGCCTGGGGTGGGCGATCGTGATGGTCGTCGCGGCCATCACCCTCACGCAGCTCATCGGTTGGTCCGGTTTCTCGATCCTCGCGGTCGCACAGTCGCTCACGCCGTACCTCGGGATGCTCCTCGTTCCCATCGGGGTCGTCGCGCTGTGGCGACGACACTTCATGCTCGCCGCCGCCGCGGGTCTCATCGGGCTCCTCGTCCTGGTCATGGCTGCACCGCTCGCCTTCCCGGACCCACAGGCCGACGTCGCTCCGAGCGCCGAGGGGCTCACCGTTGCATCGGCGAACCTCCTCTACAAGAACGACCGGGTGCAGGACGTCTCGCCGATCATCGAGCGACTCGACGCCGACATCATCGTGTTCCAGGAGTACACCGAGGCCCATCAGACCGCGCTCAAGGACACCACCCTCGCCTCGACGTATCCGTTCCACGTCGACCTCCCGGGCCGCGGGGCGACCGGCATCGCCGTGTGGAGCCGGCATCGGTTGGTCGTGTCACCGCCGCTCGGCACCTTCGTCCGCAGCCTCGACGTCGTGATCGACGGGCCCGACGGCGAGGTTCGACTCGTGTCGGTACACATGCCGACACCGGTCGCGCACTTCGGTGACTGGCGATCCGACCTCGACACCGCGGCACGAATCGGGCGTGAGGCCGACTCGGCGAACGACCCGACCCTGCTGATCGGTGACCTCAACACCTCCTACTGGCACCCCGACTTCCGCCGTCTGCTCGACGCCGGGTTCGTCGACGCCCACATCGCTACCGGACAGGGATTCTCGGCGTCGTGGCCGACGACGTGGTTCATCCCACCCTTCGTGCGGCTCGACCATGCGCTCACCGCCGGCGGGCTGGTGTCCACCGAGATCGACGACTTCGAGATCCCGGGCAGCGATCACCGCGGGCTGGTGGTCACCGTCGCTCCAGCTCGCTGAGCAGCGCCCGGAAGGCTCGACCGCGATGGGAGATCGCGTGCTTCGCCTCGGCGCCCATCTCGGAGAACGTGCCGCCGTCGCCTTCGTCGGGTTGGAAGATGGCGTCGTAGCCGAAGCCGACCTCGCCGCGTTCGGACTCGGTGATCACCCCGGGACACACCCCCTCGACGTGGAGTTCGGACCCGTCGGGCCAGATGATGATCGCGACCGTCTTGAAGGCGGCGCGGCGATCGGTGACGCCATCGAGTTCGGCGAGGAGCTTGCGACGGTTGTCGGCGTACGAGCAGCCCTCACCGGCGTACCGAGCGGCGTAGACCCCTGGGGCGCCGCCGAGCGCATCGACCTCGAGCCCGGTGTCGTCGGCCACCGCAGGCAGACCGGTCGCCTGTACCAAGGCTGCCGCCTTGAGTCGGGCATTGCCCAGCAGGGAGTCCGCGTCCTCGACGACGTCGGGGACGTCCGCCGGACGAGGCAGCAGGTCGACGAGGCCCGCGAGGAGCTGTTGAATCTCGACGACCTTGTCCGGATTGGCGGACGCACAGACGAGCTGCATCATCGATCGTTCACCCGTCAGCGCGCAGGGCGTGGTGTCGGCGCCGTGGCGATCGTCTGTGCCTGCATGTCGGCGATCTGCAGCAGACCGCCCTCGGCGAGACCGACGAGCGCATCGAGTTCGGATCGCGAGAACGCCATGCCTTCTGCGGTGCCCTGCACCTCGACGAAGCGGGCCTCGCCGCCGGCGATCGGGCGCAGCATCACGACGTTCATGTCGACGTCGGCGGTGCTGTCCTCGACATAGGGCAGGTCGAGCACCGGCGTGCCGTTGACGATGCCGACGCTGATCGCGGTGCAGAACGAGTGCAGCGGGTTGGCTGCCAGGTCGCCGCGCTGCACGACCCGCTCGAGTGCGTCGTGCAGGGCGATGAAGCCACCGCAGATGCTGGCGGTGCGGGTGCCACCGTCGGCCTGGAGCGCGTCGCAGTCGACGACGACCTGGCGCTCGCCGAGGGCGGTCATGTCGCATGCGGCGCGCAGCGAGCGGCCGATCAGTCGCTGGATCTCGACGGTGCGTCCGCTCTGCTTGCCCTTGGCCGCCTCACGACCGATGCGCTCGGGGGATGCGCCGGGCAGCATCGAGTACTCCGCGGTCACCCATCCCTTGCCGGAGTTGCGCATCCAGCGGGGCACGTCGTCGTCGATCGAGGCGGTGCAGAGCACGCGGGTCGACCCGAACGACACGAGACAGGAACCGTCGGCCATCTCGGTGAAGTCGCGCTCGAAGGTGATCGGGCGAAGTTCGTCGTCGGTGCGGCCGTCGGGGCGTGCCATGGTGTCTCCGTTTCAGCGCCCGAAGGCGGATTGATGTGCGAGTTGATGTGCGGATTGATGTGCAGGATGTTGTGCGGGCATCAGGGTGCCACAGGCGGACGGGAACCGGACGGATCCCACCGTTCGGTGTGGTCCAGCTCCGGACCCAGCAACTGCGCACCGAGCTCGCGGAAGACGTCGACGTCACCGCTCGACACGAATCGGTGACGACCGGCAGCCGGTTCGTCACCGACTCGCAGGAGACCGAGACGATCGAGCTGGCTCTTCAGGGCGAACGCCGTCTCGTCGGCGGAGCTCACCAGGGTGACGTCGGACCCCATCACCTCGCTGATCGTGCGAGCGAGGAACGGGTAGTGGGTGCACCCGAGCAGCAACGCATCGACATGAGCGTCGCGGATCGGCGCGAGGAGTCGTTCGGCCAACACCGTCACCTCGTCGCCAGTGGTCTGGCCGCGCTCCACGAACTCGACGAATCCCGGGCATGCGGCACTCGTGAGGGACACGGGAACCCCGGTCTCGCCCACGGCGCGCACGTAGGCGCCCGATGCCACCGTGCCGACGGTGCCGATGACGCCGACTCGACCGGTCTCGGTCGTCGTCACGAGCGCCCGGGCACCCGGGGCGATGACGTCGATGATCGGCACGGGGAGTTCGGCGCGCAACCCGTCGAGCCCAGCAGCCGTGGCCGTGTTGCAGGCGACGACGATCGCCTTCGCGCCGTAGTCCTCGACGAGGCTCCACGCCAGCTCTCGCGCGTAGTCGCGCACTTCGTCGAGCGGCTTGGAACCGTACGGGTACCGCCCGGTGTCGCCGATGTAGACGACGTCCTCCGCCGGCAACAGGTCGATCGCCGCCCGGGCGACGGTCAGACCGCCGAACCCGGAGTCGAACATCCCGATGGGTCCCTCCACGACGGTGCAGGTTACGTCGTCATCACCACGTCAGCGCCGACTCGGGCATCGAGTCGAGCGCCGGCACCGACGTGGTCATGGCGTGCGGTTCAGGGGGCGAGCGGAGCGACGGGCAACAGCACCTCGTCGATCACGTGAATGACACCGTTGGACGCCACCACGTCGGTCAACAGCATGTTCGCCCCACCGATCGTGGGCGGGCTGACACCGGAGTCGACAGCGTGCGGACCGGGCTCGACGACGACGAGCTCGGACAAGGCCGCGATGTCGGCCGTCGTGAGTTCGTCGGTGTCGACGAGATGGGTGTTCACGATGAGCACGAGGTTGTCGGTGTCGTCGAAGTCGACGGTGGCGTTGAGCGAGGGAGCGTCCGCGATCGCCTGGTTGCTCGGCGCGATCAGCGTCAACGTCGCGTTCGGATCCTCGAACACCGACTGGAGACCGGCCTGCTCGATCCAGTCCTTGATGCCGGACAGGTCGGCGTTGGAGTCGATGACGTCCCACAGGGTGGCGGCGGGCTGCGGCGGCACGGTGATCACGGTGGTGGTCGTCGTGGTCGTGGTGTCCGCGATCGTGGTGGTCGTCGTCGTCTCGGGAACCGTGGTGTCGACCACCGTCGTGTCGACGACCGTCGTGTCGACCACGGTCGTGTCGACGACCGTCGTGTCCGGCGTCGGAGCGTTGCCGACCAGCTTGCAGGTGACCGTGTCACCCGGCAGGAAGACGTAGTTCGGGAAGGTCGACGTTGCGAATCGATCGACGTTGATGTCGGGCGAGTCGGTCACGATGTTCATGGCCACGACGGAGTCCTGGACGTCGGGACGCTCCAGCACACAGTCGACGATCGGCGAGGGCTCGGTCCAACCGGCCGGAAGCTGCTGCACGAGCGTGACGGTTGCGGCCCACGCGGCAGGATCCGCGACGGTCTCGTCGGGTTCCCACTCGAAGTCGACCCGTCCGTCGGTCCCCGTCGAGTCGCCGGCGGTCGGGCCGAGCGGCTGGTTCTCGGGACGGATCCAGAAGAAGGAGGTCTCGGCGTTGGCGGGTCCGACCACGGTGGCCGCGATGCCTGCGTCGAGTTCCTGCCCGGTCTCGTCGGTCAGCTCGATGATCAAGCGGCTCGATTCTGCTGTTGCGTTGTCGTCGTCGTCACCGCCGAGCAGCATCCACAGCAACAGGCCGATCAGTGCGAGGACCACGACGACGATGGCGGCGATGATCGCGGGCTTCTTGTACCACGGGATCGGCTCGTCGTCCTCACCGTCGAGTGCGGTCTCGTCGGGCGGGTAGATGGGCGGCACGGCCCCGGGAGTCACGGGCATCTGCGTGGTCGGCTCGACATCACCGGGCAGTGCACCCGGCGCTGCGCCCGGCAACTCGCTGGCCGGAATCGCCTCGGTCGGCGGCAGCGGTGCCGGCGACGGCCCACCGGGCGGGGTCGTCGGCGGTGTCGGCGGTGGTGGCGGCGGAGGGGTGCCCTGACCGGGCGTTGCCCCACTTGCTGGCAATGACGGGTCCGAGTCACTCATTCGGCAAGTGTCGCAGACCCCGCCGGGCGAGACGAGGACTTGATTGCTTCTTGACGACATCGCTCGAACGCCTGCGCCCGCGGAACGGCGTGTCCTCCATCCGGGGGCACTGGCTCAACGTCGACGTCCGCCGGTGTGGCAGGCAGGCCGTCGACGCGCCCCAGAGACGACCTCGGGGGCGGAGTCATGGCAGGATCGACCCCGATGACGAGCAACATCACGACGGTCGGCGTCGATGTCGGCGGCACCTCCACGCGTGTCGGGATGGTCGATGCGGACGGACACGTGGGCGTCGTCGCTGCGTCCGCGACACCGCGCGGCGCCGAGGCGGTGACCCGACATCTCGTCGCCGAGATCGGGGCCGTGATCGACCGGTCGGGCACGGAACCCGGAGCGATCGCCATCGGCATCCCCGGACGCGTCGATCCGTCGACGGGCACCGTTGCGCTGGCGGTCAATCTCGGCATCGAGGAACCCCTGCTGCTCGGACCGGCGGTCGCTGCCGCGTTGGGCCGGCCCGTCGTGGTCGGCAACGACGTCGATGTCGCCGCCGTGGGCGCGCACGAGCAGCTCGGAGGCGGCACCGAGAGCCTCGTCTACTTCAACATCGGCACTGGGTTCGCCGCCGGATTGGTGCTCGACGGGCGTCTCCATCGGGGCGTCGGCGGTGCCGGCGAGATCGGCCACCTTCCGGTGCCAGGGGGACGGCAACGATGTCGCTGCGGACAGATCGGATGCGCCGAGACGCTCGCCTCGGGCCGATCGATGCTGCGTGCGTGGGGCCACCCCGAGTCCGACCTCGAGGAGCTGTGGAACGCGGCCGACGACGGAGAGGACCTGGCCGTCACGATCCGTGACGCGGCGCTCGACACGATCGCGTGGCTGGCCCAGTGCACGGTGATGATGCTCGATGTCGAACGGATCGTGATCGGTGGCGGTGTGAGCCGCCTGGGTACTCGACTGCTCGACCCGCTGTTGACGCGTCTGCTCCGGCAGGCCGACGCGTCGCCCCTCCTGCCGACCTACGCGCTCACCGACCGCGTGCGACTGGCCGACCCCGATGTCGAGTACGGCGTGCGGGGGGCCGCAGTGATCGCCAGGGAGAGCATCTGATGGCGCCGAACGCGTACATCGGTGGCGAGGCGATCGTCGACGGTCGTCTCCGGCGCGCCGACGTCGTGGTGACCGATGGACACATCAGCGCGATCGCCGATCCCGGGACCCTCGACCTGACCGGCATCGAGACGACCGACTGCACGGGCACGATCATCGCCCCCGGCTACATCGACCTGCAGTGCAATGGCGCGGGCGGGGTCGATCTGACGACGCAGCCGGAGCGGTTGTTCGACGTGGCCCGCTTCCTGCCCCGATTCGGCGTGACCGCCTTCCTGCCCACCGTCGTCACCTCCCCCATCGCCACCCGACGACGAGCGACCGACGCCATGGCGGCTGCCCGGTCCACCGACAACGCCGACAACGCCGACACCGACACCGACACCGACACCGACACCGACGGTGACAGGGTTGGCGCGGTGATGCTGGGTCTGCACTTCGAGGGCCCGACCATCTCGATCGATCATCTCGGGGCGCACAGTCGGGCCCACGTCGCGGTGCCCGAACCGAGCGAGGTCGATGACTGGATTCGCTCGGGGGCCGTGCGACTCGTGACGCTGGCCCCGGAGGTCGACGGCGCAACCGACCTGATCGACCGACTGGTCGGGGCCGGCATCGTCGTGTCGACCGGCCACACCGCAATGACGCCGGAGGTGTTCGCCGATGCTCGCCATCGGGGAGCGTCGTACGTGACGCACCTCTTCAATGCGATGGCGGCGTTCAACCACCGCTCCCCCGGCCCGATCGGCGCCGTGCTGGCCGACGACTCCGTGACCGTCGGCCTGATCTGCGATGGCATCCACGTCGACCCGGTCGCGGTGCGCCTCGCGTGGCAGTCGTTGGGTCCGACGCGTCTGTCGCTCGTGTCCGATGCCGCCGCGCCGCTGGGGGCGCCGTTCGGCACGTTCCACCTGGGCAAGTTCGAGGTGATCTACGACGAGACCGGGGTCCGCACCACGGCCGGCGTCCTCGCGGGAAGTGCGCTCGCGCTGGACCAGGCGGTCCGCAACCTCGTCGAGTTCACGGGGTGCACCTTGCTCGACGCGATCGCCACGGTGACGACGACACCGGCGGATCTGCTGGGTCTCACCGACCGTGGCCGGATCGCCGTCGGCAATCACGCCGACCTCACGATCGTCGACGACCGCGGCGCGCTCGTCGCGACCGTCATCGCTGGAACGACCGCATGGACGTCGTGAGAGTCACCGAGGATCCCGAGATGCCCGAGACACCCGAGACACCCGAGACACCCGAGACGACGCTGACACTCCGCTCCCACTACACACGGCGGCCCGCCGATGCATCCACGGAGACCGACATTCGGTCGTGGCAGGGCACCTTCGACCTCCGACTCGACATCTCCGATGCGGCCGCCTTCCCGCCCGGCTCGCAACTCGCGGTCTGGTGCGCGACGTTGCTGCGCCCGTCCGAGACGACAAACGCCCGAGTGACGGAGCGCTGCGCGGGCCACGTCGTCCTCGAGCCGATCCGCCCCATCGACGGCAGCGGGCACGACGACAGCAAGCACGACGACAGCAAGCACAACGACGGCGAGCGCAACGGCAGCGAGAACGTCGAGCACAACGACAGCGGGCGCGTCGCTGGAAAGCGTGCCGTGTGGTCGATCGACGGCCTCCGCTCGTCGTATCGCGCCCGACACGCCAACGACGGCCCCGAAGCGGCGTACGTGATCCTCCCGAGCGGCGACACGATCGACGTCCACGTCGAACCGGCCACGACCACCGATCCCCCCACCGAGCGTTACATCAGGGGTCAGACCCCAGATGTAACGATGCGCCCGGCACTCGTGCCCCACCCAGCGCACGTCAGCCATGTCGGCGACCCGACACCCGGCCTGCTCGCTCTTGCCCCGACGACGAACGCCCCAGCGGCTGCTGCCTGGACTGCGATCCGGAGCCTCGCGGAGCGCCTCGACGTCCACGTGTTCTGCGACGACGAGACCACACCGGCTGACGGCCGATCGGTCGGCATCACCATCGACGACTCGCTGGAGTCCGACCGCCACCGGATCGACGTCGACGGTGCCGACATCCGGCTCACGGCCGGGGGCCTCGACGCCGTGCGGCACGGCCTGACCACGCTCGCGCAGTGGGCGACGAACGGGCTGCCGGCGACGGCACACGTCGACGACCGCCCAGCGATGGGCGTCCGGGCCGTGCACCTCGACATCGCGCGACGTTGGTTCGAGCCGGAGATGGTCGGGCGTCTGATCGATCTCGCGGCGTGGCGCAAGTTCAATCGCGTGCACCTGCATCTGACCGACGACGAGGCGTGGCGCGTGCCGGTCCCCGGCTACCCGTCGCTCTCGGACGTCGGCGGCACCCGCGGGCACGGGCTCCCGATCGGCGCGTTCTGCGCGTCCGGAGCAGCGCCGTACGGGCGGGCATACACCACCGACGAGATCGGCGCGTGGGTGCACCGGGCCGAGGCGGTCGGCGTGGTCCTGGTCCCCGAGGTCGACGTGCCCGGTCACTGTCATGCGGCGCTCGTCGCGGTCCCCGGACTGCGCGATCCCGACGACACCTCGACCGTCGCCAGCGTGCAGGGGTTCGCCCGCAACGTCTTGATCCCCGGTCACCCCGAGACGATGCCGTTCCTCGAGGCGACGTTCGGGTCGCTGGCCGACCTGTTCCCGAACTCGCCGTGGCTGCACATCGGCGGCGACGAAGTGCCCGCCGGAGCGTGGGACGGCTCACCGATGGTGGCCGCGTACGCGGCCGAGCGCGGGTTGACGACGCAGCGGGCGATCGAGACCGCCTTCCACCGCGACCTGATCGCGATGATCCGTTCGACGACCGGCCGCGACGTCGCGATGTGGGAGGAAGCGGCGCTGGCCGGGCTCGAGCCGTCGGGGTACAGCGTGGCGTGGACCTCGGTCGAGGCAGGTCACCGACTCGCCGCAGCGGGCCACGACGTCGTCGTGTCGCCGGGGCAGGCCTACTACCTCGACATGGCCCCGGACCGGGACTGGGCGTCCCCGGGTGCGACGTGGGCCGGCAACGGCTCACTCACGATCACCTGCGACTTCGATCCGACCGACGGATGGGACGATGCGGCACCGGGACGACTGTTGGGGGTCCAGGCCTGCATCTGGGGCGAGCACATCGACGGCCTCGGCACCCTCGATCGACTCACATTCCCCCGGCTCGACGCGATCGCCGAGCGGGGCTGGACGGGATCGATCATCGGTGGGACCGGTTCACTCGCCGTCCGATCGTCGGGGCTGCCGCGATTCGACCAGCATCCTCGCTGACGTCCGAATCCCCCGCGGGCATCGCACACCTGCCATCATCAGCGCATGCCCACGATTGCAGCCAACGACATCGAGATCTGTTACGAGAGCTTCGGCCCCGAGGACGCGCCGCCGTTGTTGCTCGTGATGGGGCTCGGCGCCCAGATGACGGCGTGGACCCCGGGCCTGATCAGCGAACTCCTCGACCGTGGCTTCCGCGTCATCCGCTTCGACAATCGTGACGCGGGCCTGTCCTCCAAGTCCGAGGGTGACGCCCCCAACGTCATGGCGCTGTACGCCGCTTCAGCCGCCGGCGAGCCGGTGGAGGCTCCCTACACGCTGTCGTTGATGGCCGCCGACGCCGTTGCCCTGCTCGACGCGCTCGACATCCCCGCAGCGCACATCGCGGGAGCATCGATGGGCGGCATGATCGTCCAGATGATGGCGATCGAGCATCCCGACCGCGTCATCTCGATGACCAGCATCATGTCGACCACCGGCGCAGCCGATGTCGGCCAGCCCGATCCCGAGGCGATGGGCGCGCTGCTCGCTCCGGCACCGACGACCCGCACCGAGGCGATCGAGCAGAACGTCGCTGGCGGTCGCATCGTCGGTGGATCACTGTTCAACGAGGAACTCGCTCGAGCGGCCGCCGCCGAGGCGTACGACCGCTCCTTCAACCCGGCCGGGTTCGCGTTCCAGATCGCGGCGATCGCCGCCACGGGCGACCGCACCGAACGACTCGCCGAAGTCGACGTCCCGACGCTCGTCATCCACGGTCGCGAGGATTCATTGATCTCGCTCTCCGGCGGCGAAGCCACGGCAGCGACGATTCCTGGCGCCGACCTGCTGGTGCTGTCTCGGATGGGTCACGACCTCCCGCCGTTCTACTGGCCGCAGGTCGCCGATGCCATCTTCAACATTGCGGCGCGCGGCGAAGATCGCTGACCGGACGCACGACCGATGCCCGACATCGAGAACGATGCTCGCCTCGATCCGCGAGTGAAGGCGGCACTTCGCAACGTGCCGGTGAACAGCGCGTCCGACATCGACAGTCGGGAACTGCTCGTCGAGATCTCGAACACACCCAAGGCGCTCGAACTCGCCGCGAAGATGGAGGAGCTCTACTCCCACTTCGACTCCGAGGAGATCGCCCCGACCGCGGGGCTCACGATCAGCACGCGGGAGTTCACGTCGAGCCCCGACGGCAACACGATCAAGGTCCAGTTCATCCGCCCGGAGTCCGACGCCCCGCTGCCCTGCGTGGTCTACATCCACGGCGGTGGCATGCAGACCGGATCGGCGTTCGGTGCGATGTACCGGATGTGGGGCAAGGTGCTGGCGGGGCAGGGCCTCGCCGTGGCGATGGTCGACTTCCGCAACTGTCTCGTGCCCTCGTCGGCGCCCGAGATCGAGCCGTTCCCGGCCGGGTTGAACGACTGCGTGTCCGGCGTGAAGTGGGTCGTCGAGCACGCTGACGAGCTCGGTGTCGACCCGGACCACGTGATCGTCGCCGGCGAGAGCGGGGGCGGCAACCTGACCCTCGCCACCGGCATGAAGCTGCTGCGCGATGGCGACATCGGGCTGATCCGCGGTCTCTACGCGCTGTGCCCCTACATCGCCGGACAGTGGCCGCAGGAGCGTTTTCCGTCGTCGTCGGAGAACGAGGGCATCCTGTTGAACCTGCACCACAACCGAGGCGCGCTGGCCTACGGCATGGAGCAACTCGACAACGAGAATCCACTCGCCTGGCCGTCGTTCGCGACGGAGGACGACGTGCGCGGATTGGTGCCGACGTTCATCAGCGTCAACGAGGCGGACCCGCTGCGCGACGAAGGCGTCGACTTCTATCGGCTGCTGCTGCGGGCCGGCGTCGAGGCGCAATGCCGCGTCGTCATGGGCACCTCACACGGCATGGACGTGTTCACCGCCCTCCTCCCCGACGTCAGCCGTCAGACCGCCAACAGCATCGCCCTCTTCGCCCGCACGGTCTGAC
>JBAWHL010000126.1:0-3286 GCA_049593815.1 Ilumatobacteraceae bacterium
GACAACCACTGCGAGTTCTGCTTCATCTATCAGTTGCCCAAAGGCATGCGCCGCAGCCTGTACCTCAAGGACGACGACTACCGGTTGTCGTTCCTGTACGGCAACTTCACGACGCTGACCCGCTTCACCGAAGCCGACCTCGAGCGTGTCGTCACAGAGCGACTGTCGCCGCTGCACGTGAGCATCCACGCCACCGACCCCGAGGTGCGCAGCCAGATGCTGAAGAACCCTCGCGGCGGGATGAGCCTGCGGTGGCTGCGGGCGCTGCTCGACCACGACATCACCGTGCGCGGTCAGATCGTCGTGTGCCCTGGTGTCAACGATGGCGCGGTCTTGGCCGACACGATGGCCGGAATTCTCGATCAGTACCCCGAGCTCGACTCCGTGGCCGTCGTGCCGCTGGGCATCTCGAAGTTCAACGGTGAGGCGGCAATGCGGTACCACACCGTCGCCGAGGCCCAGGCGGTCGTCGACATCGTCGACGACTGGCAGGACGTGTTCGCCGCGACGCTCGGCAAGCGGATGGTCTACGCGGCCGACGAGTACTACCTGATGGCACATCGGCCGTTCCCTCCCGCCGAGCGATACGACGGCTTCCCGATGCACGAAGACGGCATCGGCATGGCCCGTACGTTCGAAGCCGAGTTCAACGGTCGCACCGAGGAAGCCACGGGCGTGCGGCGAGGATTCTTCGCCGCGGTCGACGCGCCACCGAACCCTGCCGCGTACACCGGTCTGCGGACCTCCTCGTGCGGTTCGACCGCACCGGACGCGTCCGCCACGACTGACACGACCGCCATGTCTGACACGAATGACGCGTCTGACCCGGCTGGCGCTGCGGACACGACGGTCACGACGACGTCGTCGATCTCGCTGCGGCCGCGCAAGAGCGCGCCGGTCGCCGTCCTCACGGGCGAGCTGGGCGCACCGGTCATCACGCCGCTCGTCGAGTCGCTCGGCCGTACCGACGTCCGCGTGATCACGGTCCACAACGAGTTCTTCGGCGGCAACACCGGCGTGACCGGGCTGATGACGGGCGAGGACGTGCAGCGCACCCTCGCCGCGCAGCCGATGGGCCACCGGTATCTCCTGCCCGATGTCTGCTTGTCGGACGAGGGCCGCTTCCTCGACGGGACCACCGTCGACGACCTCCCACGGGTGGTCGAAATCATCGAGACCGACGGCATCGCACTGCGCGCCGCGCTCGACCCGGAATTCGCAACACAGTCGGCACGTGCCGGAACGGAATCACCATGAGCAACACCGAAGACACGCCGGACACCGGCCAGACGACTGCCGCAGAGGCGGCAACGCACGCCGCGGCCGACGCCGTCGAGGCCCCCAGCCCCGTCTCCAGCGAGACCGACGCCGACGCCGACATGGTCGATGCCGATGGGGAGCAGGCGATCTCCGCAGAGTTCCTGTCGGCGATGACCGACGATGACGACGCCCCGACCGACCTCGCGACGGTGGTGATCATCGGCCGCCCCAACGTCGGCAAGAGCACGCTGTTCAACCGCATCGTGGGCAGCCAGCAGGCGATCGTCGAGGACCGCCCCGGCATCACCCGTGACCGCAAGGCTCTCGAGGCCGAGTGGCTCGACATTCCGTTCTTGGTCGTCGACACCGGCGGTTGGATGCCTGGCGGCGACGAACTCGACGCCAAGGTGAGCCGCCAGGTCGAGGCGGCCGTGCAGGAAGCCGATGTCGTGCTGTTCGTGGTCGACGCCTCGGTCGGCCTCACCGACGACGACCAGACGATCGCCAACTGGATCCGTCGATCCGGCACCGAGGTCGTCGTCGTGGCGAACAAGTCCGACAACGAGCGCCGCGAGCACGAGATGTGGGAGTTCATGAGCCTCGGCATCGGCGAGCCGGTGCCGGTCAGCGCGCTGCACGGTCGTCGCGCCGGCGACCTGCTCGACGTCGTGATCGAGCTGTTCCCCGAGAACCTCAAGGTCCCCGTCAACAAGCAGCCCGATCCATGGGCGCCCGAGGACGGCGACGAGGACCTCGTTGCCGACGTCGCCGTGCCGCGTGTCGCCATCGTCGGTCGCCCGAACGTCGGCAAGAGCACGCTGTTCAACCGCTTGGTGGGGGAGAACCGGTCGGTGGTCCACGACCTCGCCGGCACGACCCGCGACTCGATCGACACCATGGTCGAGACCGAGGACGGGCCGATCATCTTCATCGACACTGCCGGCATGCGTCGAAAGGGCAAGATCGACGACGCTGCCGAGTACTACTCGTTCGTGCGTGCACTGCGCTCGATCGACAACGCTGACGTGGCCTTCCTCGTCATCGATGCCACCGTCGGGGTGACCGCACAGGATCAGCGCCTCGCCGAACGCGTCGACGCCGCCGGCTGCCCGATCGTGTTGATCCTCAACAAGTGGGACCTGGTCGGGACCGAGGAACGGCTCGAGGTGCAAGCGCAGGTGACGCGCATGCTCGCGTTCGTCGGTGACAACTCGGTGCTCAAGATCTCCGCGCTGAGCGGAAAGAACGTCGACAAGCTGCGGCCCCGCCTCCAGGAGTCGATCGTGCAGTACCACACTCGTGTTCCGACCAAAGACGTCAACAAGGTCATCGCCGCAGCGCAGCAGCGTCAGCCGGCGGGTGGCGGCGCCAAGATCCTGTACGCCGTGCAGGGTGCGATCGATCCGCCGACCTTCACGTTCTTCGTCAACCGTGACATCCCTCAGCACTACATGCGCTACATCGAACGGACCATCCGTGAGGAGTTCGGGCTCGGCTCGACCGCACTCAAGATGCGCGTCCGCAAGCGTCAGTGACCGAGAGCGAGTCGACGAATGCCTTGGTGTGAGGACTGCGCGAAGTACTGGACGCCCAACTCGATGAACGACGACGGCACGTGCCCGTCGTGTGGCCGTGTGGTCGAGGCCCCGGCCGTTCCGAGCGACGCTGACGAGGAGAAGGCCCCGTGGCACTTCAAGCTGCTCGTCGGGGCGCTCGCCGTCTATCTCGGATGGCGTTTCGCTCAGATCTTCACCTGAGTCGAGGGCGCCGAAGTCTGGCGGTGCCGCGCATCGGGGCCCCACGGCCAGCGCTGTGACAGCAGGGGAGACCCTGGAATCCGTCGAGCTCGGGGCGTGTGTCATCAGGCTGCGGTCCTGACGGTCGGTGCCGTCGCGGCGTGGGGTCGACTTCGTTGGTGGATGGTTCCGTCGGGGAGGGTGATCGTGAGTTCTCGCGAGACGGGATCGAGGTCGAGTCGCCATCGGCCTTCGTGGGCGAGGTGGTGATGTCGTTGACAGGCGGGAAT
>JBAWHL010000127.1:0-6740 GCA_049593815.1 Ilumatobacteraceae bacterium
TCCTTGCTCGCCGGGTTGGCCCGAGCGAGCTCGGCGAGTTCGGTCAGGAACAGCGGGTTGCCGCCGCTGCGCTCGTAGAGACGATCGACCGTCTGTTCGTCGGCGGGGACACGCATCACCGCGCCGATCAGCAGTTCGGCCTCGTCGCGGTCGAGTGGTTCCAACGGCATGCGAACGGTGATCGGGCGATCGGTCACCGGCGGCCAGTCGAGTTCGACGTCGTCACGCTGTGCCGTGATGATCAGCAAGGGTCGGTCGACCAGCGCCCGAGCGATGCGGCCGAGGAGCTCCACGATGAGCACGTCGGCCCACTGGAGGTCGTCCATCCACAACACGACCGGACCGAACGCGGTGCGTCGGCGCAACCCCTCGACGATCAACGAGAAGACGGTCTCGCGCGATTGTCCAGGCGTGAGCGTGTCGAGCGACGACGGATACCCGAGCAGGTGGAGGACCCCCTCGACGAACCGATGGAGCATCGGGTCGTCCCGGTCGAACCCGTACAGGCTGGCACCCTTCGACAACGCCAGCTCCCGCAGGAGGTCGACGGGCGCCCCCACAGTGAGTTCGAGCCGCTGGAACAGCGCCGACGCGATCGGCGACCACACGTTGGTCTCCCCGTAGGGGGCGCAGATCCCGGAGTAGATCACCACGTTCCGACTGGGGAACGAGTCGAGCGCTTCGCTCACGAGACGCGACTTGCCCGAGCCCGCCTCGCCCGACACCGACACCACCGCACTGCGGCCACCGGCCACCAGCGACATCACCGACGCGAGCAGTTCTCGTTGTGTCGACCGTCCGACGAACGGCAGGTCGTTGCGGGCACCGATCATCGGCACCCGTCGTTGGCGTCCGACGACGGACCAGACGGTCTCGACCTGATCGCGGCCGCGCACTTCGAGGTCGTCGACGACCTCACGGATGATCTCGCTGGACGCCAGCGCTGCCGTGGACGACCCGATGTAGATGCCGCCGGCCGGGGCCAGGGCCTGCAGCCGGGATGCGACGTTCACCACGTCGCCCATCGCGGTGTAGTCGGCGGTCCCCGACACCGCACCGACGAGCACCTCACCGGTGTTGACTCCGATGCGGAGTTGCAGGGGCGCATCGAGCTCGGACTCGCCCCGCGCGAACTGGGCGATCGAGTCGTGCATCTGCAACGCGGCCCGGATGGCCCGGTCGGCGTCGTCCTCGTGCGCAACCGGTGCCCCGAACAGCGCCAAGATGCCGTCACCGAGCACCTTGTCGACTCGACCCCCGAAGGAGTTGATGTCGTCGATGAGCCGCTCGAACGCCGCGTCGATCAACCGCTTGACCCGTTCGGGGTCGAGATGCTCCGACAGTGCCGTGTAGCCGACGAGATCGGCGAACACCACGGTCACGACACGCCGCTCCTCGGCCGCGACGACCATGACTTCGTGTCCACAATTGGGGCAGAAGCGAGCGCCGTCGGGCAGCGGGTGTCGGCACGAGGCGCACTGGGCCATGAACCCCCGATCGTACGGCCTCCACCGGGTCGGTGGTGCCGGAGTTCGACACGCTCGATTTCTTGCGCCGCGACCGGGCACAATTCGTGTAGACCCTGTGGGATGAACACCCCGATGCCTCCCGCCCCGCCGACCCCTCCCGCGCCCCCCGCCACACCCATCGAGACCGCGGGAACTGCGGCTGCCGGCGCGGTCGACGCTCGCAAGACCTACGGCATCGGTGATGCCGAAGTGCACGCGCTCGACGGCGTCACGGTGTCGTTCGAAACGGGCAAGTTCACCGCGATCATGGGCCCCTCGGGCTCCGGCAAGTCGACGCTGCTCCACAGCCTGGCCGGCCTCGACACGCTCACCTCGGGGGCGACGTTCATCGGTGACACGTACCTGGCGTCGCTCGACGACAAGGCGCTCACGGAACTGCGGCGCACCAAGGTCGGCTTCATCTTCCAGGCGTTCAACCTGGTGCCGACCCTCACCGCCGACGAGAACATCCGGCTGCCGATGATGCTCGGCGGGGAGACCGGCGATCTCGAGTGGATCGACCACGTCGTCGAGACGGTCGGTCTCACCAATCGGCTCAAGCACCGTCCCAGCGAGCTCTCCGGCGGCCAGCAACAGCGAGTCGCCGTCGCCCGCGCGCTGGCGTCCCGGCCGCAGATCATCTTCGCCGACGAACCGACCGGCAACCTCGACTCCACCACCGGGCAGGAGATTCTCGCCTTCATGCAGAACGCGGTGAAGGAGTTCGGGCAGACCATCGTCATGGTCACCCACGACCCGGTCGCCGCCTCGTACGCCGACCGCGTCGTGTTCGTCGGCGACGGCAAGATCACTGGCGAGATGTCGGACCCCACCCCCGACCAGGTCATCGACCAGCTCAAGAACTGGGACTGACATGAGTGCCGGTTCCCTCATCGCCCGCAAGAGCATCCGCGCCCGCTGGGGTCGCACGCTCGCCATCGCGTTCGCGATCACGGCCAGCGTGTCCTTCGTCGTCGGTTCCTTCGTCCTCGCCGACAGTCTCAAGGCGACGTTCGACGGTCTGTTCCAGGAGCTGAACCAGAACATCGACCTCGAGGTCCGCACGACCCAGGAGTTCGACACCGACAACGCACGCGACCCGATCGACGTCACCGTGGCCGACACGATCCGCGACGTCGACGGTGTCGCTGTCGTCGAACCCGTCCTCCAACGCTACGCCCAGGTGCTCGACGCCGACGGCGGACTGCTGCCGGGCACGGGAGGTCCGTCGCTCGGGGTGTCCTGGGACGACGGGGGGATCGCCGGCGTGACGATCAAGGAGGGCCGCCCGCCGCTGGGACCCGATGAGC
Source organism: Ilumatobacteraceae bacterium (assembly GCA_049593815.1). Lineage (GTDB taxonomy): Bacteria > Actinomycetota > Acidimicrobiia > Acidimicrobiales > Ilumatobacteraceae > Sva-07. Next base: position 2,819 of record JBAWHL010000127.1, read on the forward strand.
TCGCCATCGACAAGGCCACCGCCGACCGCGCCGGGTTCGTCGTCGGCGACACGGTCAACTACCTGACCGACGTCGGCACCTTCGACGGAGAACTGGTCGGCACGGTCGGCCTGGGCAGTGGCGACAGTTTCGGCGGCGCTCAGCTCCTCGCGCTCGACCTCGACACCGCCCTCGTCCGCTTCGGCGCCGACGGCAAGGTCGACGCCATCGACATCCAGGTCGACGACGGCGCCGACGTCGAGGCCGTACAGGCAGCGATCACCGACGTCTTGCCCCCACGCACCGAAGTGGTCACCGGCGAACAGGTCGCGGAAGAGACCGCGGACAGCGTGAACGACTTCATCGGCGTGTTCGGCACCGGCCTGTTGATCTTCGCGTTCATCACCGCGTTCGTCAGCGGCTTCATCATCAACAACGTCTTCCAGATCACCATCGGGCAACGACTCCGCGAGCTCGCACTCCTGCGAGCGGTCGGCGCATCGGGCAAGCAGGTCCGACGGATGATCACGCTCGAAGCGCTGGGGCTCGGGGTGCTCGCGACCGTCCTCGGTGTCGGCGGCGGCGTGCTCGTCGCCAAGACCCTGATCTTCGCGTTCAACGCGGCCGGCGCCGGCTTCCCCGACACCTCGATCATTCTCCAACCGCGCACCGTCATCGTCGCCGCGCTGGTCGGTGTCGGCATCACGATGGCATCCGTCATCGTGCCGGCGCGTCGCGCGGCGACGATCCCGCCGGTCGCCGCGATGCGTCCCGAGCTCGGGTTCCAGGCGATGCGTCGCCGACGCCTCGTCGCCGGTGCCATCGTGACGATCGTCGGTGTCGTGATGTTCGTGATCGGACTGTTCGTCCGGCCCGGCGGTACATCGGGGCTCATCGCCCTGGCCGGTGGCGGCGCACTCGTGCTGTTTCTCGGCGTCGCCAGCTTGTCCTCGACCATCGCTGGCCCCGTCACCCGGATGATCGGCTGGCCGATCGAGAAGCTGTTCAAGGTCCCCGGCGCGCTGGCACGGGAGAACGTCGCTCGCGCTCCACGCCGCACCGCCTCGAGCGCGTCGGCCCTGATGATCGGCGTGGCGCTCGTCAGCAGCACCGCCGTCTTCGCGTCGTCGCTGCGCAACAGCCTCGTCTCCACGCTGGAGAGCGCCGTCTCGGCCGACGTCATCATCACCGACACCAGCTTCCAGGGGCTCTCACCGATCGTCGCCGAGACGTTGGCGGAGGTTCCCGAGCTCGGCGCGGTCACACCCGTGCGCGGGATCGGTGGCCAGGTCGACGGCGACGTCAAGAGCTTCGGTGCCGTCGACCCGGCGGCCTTCGACGAGCTCGTGGATCCCGGGCTGGTCGACGGCACGATCGTCGACCTCGGTCTGAACGAGGTGCTCATCCAGGAGGACCCCGCGGGCGACCTCGACCTCTCCGTCGGGTCGACCATCGATGTCACCTTCCAGAACGGTGTGCAGCAGACGCTCACCGTCGGCGGCATCTACGAGAACTCGACGTTCGGCAACTGGCTGATCAGCCTCGACACACTGAACGAGATCAGCACGGCACCTGCACGGGACTTCTTCGTGTTCGCCAAGCTCGCCGACGGCGTCGAACCGCTCGAGGGGCTCGCTGCGGTCGACGCGGCGATGGAGCCCTACCCGCAGGTCACGGTGGAGACCACCGACGAGTTCCTCTCCTCGCAGGAGGACCAGATCAATCAGCTGCTGCTGATCATCACGATGCTGCTCGCGTTCGCGATCATGATCGCCGTCCTGGGCATTTCGATCACGCTGGCCCTCGGCGTGTTCGAACGCACCCGCGAGATCGGGCTGCTGCGAGCCATCGGCATGAATCGTCGTCAGACCCGGCGGTCGGTCCGCTGGGAGGCGGTCATCGTCTCGACGTTCGGGGCGCTCGTCGGCATCGTCGTCGGCACGTTCCTCGGCGTGGTCCTCACACTGGCCGTTCCCGACGACATCATCAGCGAGCTGGCGTTCGATCCGACGATCATCGTGATGATCCTCATCGGCGCCGTCATCGCTGGATTGTTGGCGGCCCTGTACCCGTCGTACAAGGCGTCGAACATGAACGTGCTCGAAGCGATCGCGACCGAGTGACCCGATGGCACTCGATCCGACATCGCTCCCCGACGAGGTCATCACCTTCCTCGGCGAGTACCACCTCGCCACGCTGACCACCCTGCGTCCCGATCTCACACCGCACTCGGTTGCCGTGGGATTCAGCTACGACCCCGCTGCTCGTGTCGCACGGGTGATCACGTGGGCGGGTTCGCAGAAGGCGGTCAATGCGGGGCGCATGGAGGCCGAGGGGCGGCATGCGTCGGTGTGCCAGGTCGACGGTGGTCGCTGGTTGAGCCTCGAAGGGCCGGTACGTCTCGTCACCGACGACGACGGCATCCGTGCCGGGGTCGAGGGATACGCCGCCCGCTACCGCCAACCCGGCGAACGCGACGACCGCGTGGTCATCGAGATCACCGTCGAACGCATCCTCGGCCGCGCCTGACCGTTCCACCAGGGTTCAGCACCCGGTGGGTGACACCGCCCACGGGTCCATGCTGCCATCACGTCTGGGTCATCACGTCGGGGGTCCGACCCCGAACGTGATGGCTGCGTCGACGGTCAGCCCGCGTCGCGATTCCAGGGGAGATCGGCGATCCACCGCTGGGCCGCGGGGTGCGGATCCATCGGGGTGTCGTCGTTCGACTTCTGGAGCTTCGGGTCGAGGTGCGTCTGGCAACCGGGACACCAGTACAGCGTTCGCTGGTGGTCACCCATCGGCCGACAGTCGATGCTGCCGCCGCAACGTCGGCAGCGTTGGTTGTTGCGCCCGTAGACCGCGAGCCCGCCCTTGCCGTCGGTGGTCGTGGTTCGTCGCGCCGACGTCAGGTTCGACCGCAACATGGTCGCGGCGGTGTTCACCAGGCGGATCGCGTCGTGTTCGGTGATCGTGCCGACCTTGGCGTACGGACTCAGCTCGGTCGCCCACAGCACCTCGCAGCGGTAGACGTTGCCGACGCCGCACATCACACGCTGATCGAGCAGCACCGAACCGAGGCGGGCCTCGGGGTCGGGGTAGGTCAGCAGCAGGTTGACGACCGCACCGAGGTCGGTCGATGCCGTGCAGAGGTCGGGGCCGAGGCGACCAGCCCCGGGATGACGTCGCCGATCGGGGCGACGATAGGTCTCGACGTGCGGAGCGCTGAAGCAGACCGCGACCCAGTCGGCGACCTCGATCGCGGCTCGCATCTGCGTGTACGGCCGACGCCACTGGTCACCGCGATGATACAGGTGCCACGACCCGGTCATGCGCATGTGCGTGTCGAGCACCAGACCGTCGTCCCAGAAGACCTCGAGGTGTTTGCCGTGACTCTCGACCTGCTCGATGATTCGGCCCGCCTGCGGACCGGGTCCGACCAGTCGCGGGGCGTCGAAACGAAGCATCGTCTTGCCGGCGAGCGCAATACGCATGGCGCTGGCCGATCGGTGGATCGTGTCGCCTTCGGGCATCGAACAGCATGGTACGTCAGGCACCAGTGTCGAACGCGTGATGCCAAGTGATCGCACTTAGGGTTGCGCCCGTGACCGACGACGACACCCCGAACACCGGTCGAGATCCGGTGATCGGAACGGCGATTCGCGCCGCGATCCCCTTGTTCCTTCCGGCGATCCCGTTCGGGCTGGTGCTGGGTGTCGCCGTCACCGAATCAGCGATGCCGACCGCGGTCGGGTGGTCGACCAACGTGATCATCTTCGGGGGCGCGGCACAGCTCGCCACGGTGAGCCTGGCGGCCACGGCGACCTGGTTCACGCTCGTCGCCACCGCTGCGGTGATCAACCTTCGCCACGTCATGTACAGCGCCGCCCTGTCGAGTCGATTCAGCGATCAACCGAAGTGGTTCCGCTGGATCGGTCCGTAC
>JBAWHL010000128.1:0-4860 GCA_049593815.1 Ilumatobacteraceae bacterium
GGCTCCACGAACGCGGTCCCGTCGAACAGTCGGCGCGCCCGGTAACCCTGTGCTCCATTGCCCGACACCGCATCCTCCGATCGCTCGCTCCCCAGTGTTGCAGCACCCCACCGCTGGCGACCACAACGGGCGATGCGAGCACGCGTCCGTTCGGTCGGCATCCAATGAAGCCAGCACAGTACGGTCGGCACGATGGACCGCATCGAGATCGAGATCAAACTCAACCGTGACCGATCGTGGCTGCTCGAACGCCTGTCTCAGATGGACGAGGAGGAGCTTCGTGCACCACGGACGTTCAGCGAACACGACGAGAACAGCCGCTGGTCCTACGCCGACCACTTCATCCACACCACGCTGATCGAACGCAACTGGAACGACATGTTCCGCCGCCACCTCGGCGGCTCGCACGGCATGCAGAAGCGGGTCCGCGAGGACGGCACGCCGCAGTCGATGGAGGAGATCATGGCGTCGATCCACGAGTGGACCGAGGAGTGGAAGGCCGAGCAGACCGGCAAGCCGTTCATGGAACTCGTCCGCATCGGCCTGGCGACCCGGGCCGAGACGCTGGCGTTGCTGGCCGAACTGTCCGACGAAGACCTCCAGTCGGTGATCCCTGGCGCCCCCTGGGCCGACGGGACCGTCGGCGGCATCATGGCCGCCAACGCCGATCACGGTCGCATGCATTTCGGGTGGGCCACCGAAGACCCCGTCGGCGCGCACCAGCACTGACGCCGTTCGCACACTCCGGCATGGGCGGCCGTGGGATACTCTGCGCGAATCATGCAACGACACACCGCGACCTCCGCCCTGGTCATCACGATGCTCCTGGCCGCCACGGGATGCGGCGGTGGAAGCGATGATGCTTCGGAGACCGGCCAGGACGTGGCCACACCCACCGACGGCGACGCCTCCGGCAGCGACGCGGGCGCAGCGACCGACAGCGGCGACGCCGATGACGGGCTGACCGCCGGATTCGGCGAGCTCATCGAGGGCACGTTCGTACTGTCCGGCGCATCCGATCAGGAGTTCAGCGTCGGCGACGATGGTCTCTCCTACATCACGACAGGCGGCTGCCAGGGAGGCGAGTACGGGTTCGGCGTCACCGTGCTCGACGACGGCGCCCAGATGCCGTTCGCTCAGATCGGTGTGCAGGGCCAAGAAGATCTCTCCGGGGGCGCCACGGGCGAGTTCGCAGGGGCCGCCCTCGAGGTCAGCCTGTTCCCTGACGCCGACTCGCCGGTCGAGTCGTACGAGGGGCCGGTCACGATGGTCATCTCGGAGCACGACACCGGTGGAGCCGACTTCGATCTCAACGAGCGGCGCATGACGGTGTCGTTGTTCGGCACGATTCCGTCCGACGCCGGCGACCTCGATGTCGATGTCACCTACCGCTGGGTGATGGGCTGCCCCTGACCAACCGTCACACGACGCTCCGGCACCCGGACGGCGGCCGCACGGTGGACTAGAACTTCGGGATGCCTGCAGATCCGAAACGTGTCGTCGCCGACTTGCTCGAACTTCGCCAACTCACGTCGCGCGAGGTCGATGGCATCGAGCAGAGCCTCTTGGGGCGCCCCTCCCCCGGTCCCCCGCTCGGGAGCGCGCGGCTGGCGTGGACCGAACCATGGCAGCGTGCCCGAGACTGGTTCCGCTCGACGTTCGACGGCGTGCCGGTCGAGCACACGACCGATCCCGCGGGGAACATGTGGGTCACGCTGCCCGGCGCCAGGCCCGAACGAATCGTTCTCGGCAGTCACCTCGATTCCGTGCCGAACGGCGGCTGGCTCGACGGATGTCTCGGGGTGCTCGCCGGCGCCGAGATCCTGCGGGCGCTGCATCGCGACGGCGTCGAGTTGCCGGTCTCGGTCAGCGTCGTCGACTGGGCCGACGAGGAAGGTGCACGATTCGGTCGATCCTTGTTCGGGTCGGGTGCCGTGTCGGGCACGCTCGACATCGATGCGGTGCGTGATCTCGTCGACAACGACGGTCGTCGACTCGTCGACGTGGTCGCGGAGTACGGCGTCGAACTCGAGACGGCGCTCACGGCCGGCGACGCGCTGTCGTCGATCGCAGCATCTGCGGAACTGCACATCGAGCAGGGCCCGATCCTCGAGCAGAAGGGCGGCCGCCTCGCCGCGCTCCACGGCATCCTCGGCGTCGAACGGCGAATGATCCGGCTGAGCGGACAGGCCTGTCACGCCGGCGCCACCCCGATCCCCCTGCGACGCGACACGACCGTCGCTGCATCGCGCATGGCGGTGGCGATCCGCGACATGGGCCTCGAACTCGATGCGTTCACGACCGTGGGCGTGTGGCGGGTCCACCCCAGCGTGCCGACCGCAGTCAACGGACGGACCGAGTTCAGCGTCGACATGCGCCATCTCGACCGAGGCGTCCTGGATCGACTCGTTGCCGGCCTCACCGAGCTGGTCGAGTCGATCGCCGGCGAGGAGAACGTCGAGGCCGAGATCGACGTGCTGTGGTCCATCGATCCGATCGAGTTCGATCCCGATCTCGTCGCGTTCGCGTCCGACATCGTCGAGAGCCGCAGCGGCGTCCGTGAAGTGATGCCATCGGGTCCGATGCACGACTCTGCCGAGATGGCCACCGCCGGCGTGCCGACGGTGATGTTGTTCACGCCGTCGATTCACGGCCTGTCGCACACCCACATCGAAGACACCGCCGAAGCCGATCTCGAGCTCGCGGTGGTCGCATTCGACGATCTCGTTCGCCGAATGCTCCCGTGGGCAGCGAACCGTGTCACCGACCGGGCGAACCCCGACGGGAACTGAGTCACGACGTTCAGGAGTTGGCGACGATCTGACCGTTGAACGGTTGCGTCTGGCCTCCCATGCCGAGGGTGGCCGTCATCGTCGCCGCAGCCAGATCGACGGTGCCCTGCCAGGGGCCCGTGCCCTGCTCGGAAGCCGACACGAACCCGACCGTGGACTGCGCGGTGCCAGCGCCGTCTCCGGCGACGGCACCCGTCGTCGGGTCGTACGTTCCGGTCAGGTCCACGGTCCAGAACCCGAGCTCGCCGACCGTCTCGTGGACCATCGAGACCCGCATCGAACCCACCACGGGGCCGCCGTCGGTGTCGAACTCGACACGCAGCTCGTTTCCGACGATCGCCCCAGGCGGCAGCCCGGCGGCGAGTTCCTCGAAGATCGGCAACGGGCCGACCGCGGCGAGCTTCACGCCCAGGGTGACGTCGCCGGCGTCCGCGGTGTAACGGTTCTCGCGTTCGTAGGCGCGCACCTCGAGGTTCTTCGTCGCCCCGGGCGCGTAGTCCGCTGGCGTCGTCGCCGGAATCTTGACCGCTCCTGGGTTGACCGTGACCATCCAGCTGTCCCAGTCGGCGCCGCTGTCGACGACCACGCCGTCCCTGGCGAGCACGATGTCACTGACGAGTTCCACCCCGTCGAGCAGCAACTCGATCTTCACGGCTGACTCCGAACCGCGCTGCACCCCCTCCAGTTCGAAGGTGATCGCCTGGTCGTCGGCGGGAAACGCCTCCGGAACGGCGTCGCCGGGAAATCCGGCGACGCGAAGGGTCTGCCCGCCGAGGTCCGCTCCGTCGACGCGGGCCGTGACGACGTCGCGAGCCCTCGGATTGGTTCCTCCGGCCACCAGCGAGGCCGTTGGATCGACGGCGAACGCCTGGCGTGCGTTGGTGTGGCGTGAACGGTGGAGCCCCTCGTCCTGCAACGTCGCGTACGCCACGTCGAACTCCGTTCCGTCCACGACCATCATCGTCCAGAACCTGATCGCTGCGTCGACGGCGCTCGGGATCGCGGCGTAGCCGTGCCACCCGACGAATCCAGCCAGTCCGGACGCACCCAGCCGCCCGTCGGCAGAGGTGCAGTTGCTCCCGAAGACGATCGCATCGTTCGGGACCGCCTTGGCGATGAAGTCTCCGGTTGCCCACCAACGCTCGTTGCTGAACGTCGCGCCAGCCGGTGCCGTGAGGGTGCCTGCCCGGAGTGCGGCCCGGTCCTGTGCCGACAGTGGGCCGAGGGCGATCATCGAGTAGCAGACCGACGGGTCATAGTCGCCAGGCCGCAGACCGGTCGCCAGGTCGCCCGTCGGCACCGTGTTGCGACAGTTCGACGATCCGTGAGTGGCGATGTGCAGCGAGTTGGCGCTCGCCACCGCCCTCGCGATCGCCACCGGTGTCGCCTGGTCGTCACGCAGGTGGACCACCGAGGTGTAGTGCTCTGGCTCCGATCGGAAGATCGCCGCGATCGCCGCGCCTTCGGTGACGCCGTCACCGTCCTGGCGACAGTCGTTGACACCGATCGGCGAGCCCAGATCGAGGAGTTGGCCGAGACCTTCCCAACTGATGTCGGTACACCGGCCATCGACCGCGGCGTAGGGCTCGATGATCACTGCGGATCGAGGCGAGAGCGGACCTCCGACCGGGTGGTAGCGCTCCGGCAGCCGTCCGCGGAATCCCTGTGGCTCGATCGATGTCGGCGGTGGGGCGGTCAACTGCGTCGGAGCGACGACGCGTTCCTCGATCGTGTCCACGTCCATGCCCGCGAGCGGCGTGTCGAGAAAGACCAGCGGACTGCCGGGAAGCCGGAAGGCGATGCCTGTGTATCCCTCGAGGTCGGGCAGGACTTCGGCAGCGCGACCGTCGTCGAGCAGTCGCTGGGCGACGAGTTCGATCGACTCGAGCGGTGTCGACGGGTCCATCTCCGCAGCCAACTCCTCGAGCAGCTCGAAGGAGTCGACCATGGCACCGTCGGGGGCGTCGGCCCAGTCGCATGCGTAGCCCATCACGTCGCACCGGTCGACTGCGGCTGCGTCGACGACCTCACCTGTGAGGACGAGACCATCAGGCGCCGGTGCCGGATC
>JBAWHL010000129.1:0-15809 GCA_049593815.1 Ilumatobacteraceae bacterium
CCCGGGTCGAACAACGGTGTCATCGGTTCGGCAGTGAGATCGATCACCGTGTCGTCGTCGAGTACGAGCGCTGCACGACGACCGACGGGCACACGAACTCGACCCAGGACCAGCAGGGCCGCAGCCCACAGGATCACCTGCAACGCAATCAGCAACGACCGGGTCGACGACGTGCGATAGCTGAGCGTCGCTGTCCCCCCGGTGGGCACGTCGAATGCGAGTGACTCGCCGAACGCGCGGCGCCCGTCGATGGCCTCGCCGTCCACGGCGAGCTCCCAACCGTCGCCGAACGGGACGGCGAGATGGACGACGCCGGCGTCGACCGAATCGGTTGCCGTGCCGAACTGGTCGGCACCGATGAAGAGCGGCGTCGACCCCGACAGGTCGGTCCGGACGAGGATCTCGGCCCCGGCAGCGTCGCTGATCTCGGCAGCCGCCGTATCGAGCATCGCGGCGGTGGGGAGCCACGCGCGGTTCTCGAACACCTCCAGCGTCGGCAGTCCGGGCTGGAGCGCAACCAGGTCGAGCTGGTCCTCGAGCGAGGCGATGAGACCCTCGGGGACCGGAAGTGGATCGTTGACCGTCGATGCGACACCATCGAACTCCGGCACGATGACGTAGCGAATCGCCATCGGCGCGAGCAGGCGACCCGCCCGCAGTGTCGACGACGATGCCATCTCGTCGAGCGCCGTGGTCACGAGTCCGGTCGCGGTGTTCGTCGGTGGCATCCAACGGTCGCGAGCATCGAGCGGGCCGTCACCGATGACGGCCCAGGAGACGCCATCGCGGTACTCCGTCGATGGCACCGGCAGCGTCCGAGCATCGCCGATGAGGAGCACCTTGTAGTCGCCGTCGGGCTCCGCTGACGGCAAGGAGGCGTCGAGCAGTTCTGCGAGTGGCGTCGAGGGCGTGTCGAACGAACCGTTGGCGAGTGCACCGACCCCAGGAGCGATCCCGACGATCACCGCGACACTCGACAGGATGCCGAGCGGCTGACGCCAGCCGAAGGATCCGCCGCGCACGTCGAGGTCGAACGCGGCGAGGGCCGCCGCGGCCGAAATCGCCACGCCCACGGCGACCGGGACGAGGAGGACGCCCGCTTCCGGCATCGCGAAGGGCATCGATCCCCGGTCGGCGAAGATTGCCAGCGCTCCGAACACGAGCACGAGCACGCCCGCACGGATCGCCCAGGTCAGTCGCCATGCCCGAGCGAGGGCAACCGCGGCGAAGACGGGAAGGTAGAGCACGAGTGCGAGTGCGGCGAAGTCGGTGCGTCCGATCTCGAAGGCGGCGAGCGCACGCAGCCCGAGTCCGGCCTCCCCGATCGGCGGTGCACCGACCAGACCGTCCCATGTCCAGGTCGTGATCCAGGGGAAGTTGAGCACCGCGGCGCCGGCCACCGCCGCGAAGCCGGTGACCACGCACCACATCGCGGTGCGCCACGACGCCTGCGCCACCAACGTGCCGAGACCGAGCACGACCGACAGCACGACCGCCATCGGCAGCATGATCGGAGCGAACGCAACCGCGAGCGCGAGCACCAGCGCGGTGGCGATCGTCCTCCGACCGCGTTCGACCAGCCCGATGTCGACGACGCCGTCGACCAGATCGAGATCGGCGGTTCGGGGGTCGGCGGTCTCGACACCGGCGGATCGGCGTACGAAGTGCAGGATCCACGGTGTCGACGCGAAGGCGATGAGCACGGTGAGCTGCCCCGACGACATGGCGCCGCTCACGAGCGGGCATGCGGCATAGACCAACAGCGCCGCAACGCGGGCACGGGTCGAGGGGAACACCGAGGCGAGCCGCCAGACACCGGCGACGCCGACGACGACGAGTCCCAGCACGAACAGGGTCTGCAGCAGGCCCATGTGGAACAGCGTCACGATGGACAGGCCGGACAGCGATGCCCAACCGGTGGGGTTGGCCGACGTCGCTCCGGCGCCGGTCGGGTTCCAACCGGACAGATACGACGACATGAGATCCCGCGGGCTCTGCGGGAACTGGAGGAACTCACCCACGGGTGGAATCCCGCTGTCGAAGAACGATCGGCCGCCGATGACGATCCCGACGATGACCGCAATCCAGGCGAACACCGGCGCGGTCGCGCTCTGGCGCCACCGGCGCACTTGCGCGTCGGAACCGACATAGGTCGAGGTCTCACGGCTGCGCAGGTACGAGTTGAGGCGGGCGCTGCCTCGTTCCTGCAGGCTGTACACCTCGCGCTCGGGCACCCGTCGTATGAACTTGACCTCCCGGCGACGGGCCAGGAGTTGCGGGGTTCGAGGAACCAGACCGGCGAGACCCCGCAAGGACTTCCACGCCTGACCGAACCGCGCCGTGAACAGTCCGACGACGAGTTCGACGAACGTCAGCACGATCACCTCGAGCGAACGCCCGGGGAGCCGTGCAGCACCCGTCAACGTCGCCACCGAACGCATCCGGTGGCGGGCGGCGAGGACGCCGTGTTGGAGATCCGGTCGGCGTTCGGCCAAGGCGCCTCGGTGCCGCACGCGCGCCGACGGCGCCACCACGACACGGGCACCACTGTGGTGGATCCGCCAGCACAGCTCTGCGTCTTCGCCATGGAACGAGATCGCGGGATCGAAGCCGCCCAGCTCGCGGAACAGGTCGGCTCGAACCAGGAGGTACGCCGACGGCAGCACGAAGACGTCGCGCACACCATCGTGTTGTTCCTGGTCGACCTCGCCCGGCTCGATCACCGGGTCGATCTCGCCGAACCGATCCATGCCCAGACCGACCGCCTGCAGCACGTCGGGTTCGGCCCACTCGACGATCTTCGGTCCGACTGCTCCGGCGTTCGAGCGGTACAGCTCCTCGACCATGATCCGCAGCGCATCCGGGTCGGGAGCGACGTCGTCGTGACAGAACAGGAAGAATCCGTTGTCGCCTTCGACCAGGCGCAACACCTCGTTCGCGGAGGGGCCGAAGCCGACGTTCGAACCCAGTGGACGCACGAAGGCGTCGGGCAGGCGTTCGTGGACGCGACCCTCGACCTCGGATCCGTCGGCATCATCGGAGGCGACGAGGAACAACAGCCGGAGATTGGGGTAGTCCTGCTTCGCCAATGCGTCGAGCGTCTCGTCGAACCATGGCCCAGGCGCATGGACGACGACGACGGCGACGACGGGCGGTGCGAGTTGCGTCTCCGGTTCCACGATGTGGCGAGGCTAGCGACGCTGTTCGGTAACCTGCCGTCATGGCGCCGTCGAACTCGATTCCACCGAACATCGGGGAGCTGCTCGGGCGTCTGGATCCGACCTCGGTCGACCTGACCGACCTCGACGTCGCACGCCTCCTTCGACAGGCCCAGAACACCACTGGGACCGTCGCCACGAAGGCGACCGATCTGGCCAAGGACGCCGCCTACGTCACCGTCGGACTGGGCATTCTCGGCCTGCAACGGGCCCAGGTCCGTCGTCGCGAGTTCGAACGATCCCGTCAGCGCTGATCCCTGCAGGTCGGCACCGATCGGTGCGGGCTGCGCTCCGCAGGAGCCGCCTCGGTAGCATCGCGTACTCGTGTCGTCCTCTCCGTCCACCGCGCAGCAGCGTGCTCCGCTTCCCGAAGGAACCATCCCGGTCGGCATTGCACTGTTGGTCGCCGGCGTCGCCACGTATGCGTTCTTCAAGGTGGGCAATGTCGCCGTCGGCGGCGACGAGGCATTCGAGCCGATCGCGTCGATGTGGTTCGCCACGTTCGCGCTCGCTCCCGGATTCTTCCTGCCGCTGGAGCAGGAGCTCGGCCGAGCCCTGTCGTATCGGCGAGCGGCCGATCAGGGCTCGCAGCCCGTGGTCCGCAAGGTCGTCCGCCTCGGCGCGATCCTCACCGTCGTGGTCGCGCTCGCGATTCTCGCCGCCAGCCCGCTCCTGGCCACCGACTACTTCGACGGCGACTGGTTCATGGTCGTCGCCCTCATCGCGTCGTTCGCCGCGTATGCCCCTGCACATCTGGCCAGGGGAATCTGTTCCGGCAGCGGACGATTCACGGAGTACGCCGTCATCCTGGGCTCCGACGGAGTCGTGCGCATCGCGCTCTGCGTGGTGTTGGCCGTCGTGGGCATCAGCGCAGCCGGCGCCTACGGCTTGGCGATCGCCATCTCGCCATTGTTCGCCGTCGCGTACGTCCACCGACGCGGCGGGCTGAAGACCGAGCCCGGTCCGCCGGCGGAATGGAGCGAGGTCACCCCAAATCTCGGATGGTTGCTCCTCGGTTCCGTGTGTGCGGCCGCCTTGTTGAACGCTGGACCGATCGCCGCGAGCATCCTCGCCCCCGCCGGCGACGGCGCGCTGGTCACCCAGTTCGCCTACGGGGTGCTCCTCGCCAGGATCCCGCTCTTCCTGTTCCAGGCCGTGCAGGCAGCGCTGCTCCCGCGCCTGAGTCAGCTGGCTGCTCGCGGCGAGCTCGACGAGTTCCGGTCCGGACTCAAGCGGCTGATGTACGTGGTGCTCACGGTCGGCGTCGTCGGCACGATCGGGGCGTTCGTCCTCGGTCCCTGGGCCATCGAGATCGTGTATGACGCCGACCTGACCGGCCGCACCCTCGCGATGCTCGCCTTGAGCAGCGCCTGCTACATGCTCGCCCTCGCGACGGCCCAGGCGGTCATCGCCCTGCGCGGACATGCTCTGGTCGCCCTCGGGTGGGGCATCGGTGTGGTGACGTTCGTGCTCGGGACGTGGCTCTCCAGCGACGAGGTGTTCCGGCGAATCGAAATCGGCCTGCTCGTGTCGTCGCTGGCATCGCTCGCGGCGTTTGCGATCGCGCTGCGCCAACGGCTTCGTTCGGGAGCGGTCCCCGATCAGGGTTCGGTGATGGAAGCCATCACCGACATGCCCTTCGAGACCTGAGCGGCCCGGGGCGGCTCAGTCGGGGACGCTGAGGCCGGCTTTGACGGCTTCGCGTCGCAGGTCGTGGGCGACCATCATCTCGATGAGCTCGGGGAATCCCACTTCGGGCTCCCAACCCAGCTTCTCCTTGGCCTTGGCGGGATCACCGATCAACAGATCGACCTCGGCGGGGCGAAGGAACTTGGGGTCCTGGCGGACGTAGTCGGCCCAGTTCTCGATCCCCACCTCACCGAAGGCTCGCTTCACGAGATCCTCGATCGAATGGGTCTCACCCGTCGCCAACACGTAGTCGTCGGGCTCGTCCTGCTGCAACATCATCCACATGCCCTTGACGTAGTCCCCCGCGTACCCCCAGTCACGCTTGGAATCCAGGTTCCCCAACACGACCTCGTCCTGCAACCCCAACTTGATCCGTGCCGCCGCGTTCGTCACCTTGCGCGTCACGAACTCCAACCCGCGACGCGGACCCTCGTGATTGAACAGGATCCCTGACGACGCGTGCAGCCCGTAGGACTCGCGATAGTTCACCACGATGTCGTGGCCGAAGACCTTGGCACACCCATACGGGCTGCGCGGGTGAAACGGCGTCAACTCCGTCTGCGGCGTCTCACGCACCTGACCGAACATCTCCGACGACGACGCCTGGTAGAACCGGATCGGGTTGTTCTGCGTCCCACCGACCATCCGGATCGCTTCCAACATCCGCAACACACCCAGCCCGGTGATGTTCGCGGTCAGTTCCGCCTGCGAGAACGACAACGCCACGAAACTGATGGCCCCGAGGTTGTACACCTCGTCGGGCTGACACGCCTCCATCGCCGACACGATCGACGGCAGGTCGGCCAGATCACCCGACACGAGCTCCACGAACGGCAACTCGGCCTGCAACGCCTCCACACGAGGATTGTTCTGGCCCTTCACCATCCCGAACACGTGGTAGCCCTGCCCATGCAGGAACTCCGCCAAGTGCTGACCATCCTGGCCCGTGATCCCGGTGACAAACGCTGTCGGCATAAGACGGCGAGTCTACGGCTCACCCCGAACAACTCGCAGATACGCTCCTCGCGGCATGACGAGGGTGGCGATCGACGTGGGGCCGACACATGGTCGCCGGACAGGCATTGGCAATGCTGTCGCGTGGACGCTCGACGCTCTGGCCGACCGCGACGACCTCGAACTCGAGCGCTATGTGACCAGCATGCGAGCGCGCCGACGCGAGGGCCAGCGACGGGTGCCCATGCCTGCGGCGGTCGCGATCCGTCTGTGGTCTCGCCGATCGACCCCGATGGATCGCTGGTTGGGCAACCCGGACGTCGTGCACGGCACGAACTACGTGGTGCCGCCCACGCGCTGCCCCCGCGTGGTGTCGGTGTACGACTGTTGGTTCCTCGAGCATCCCGAGGACGCCGAGCCCGATGTCCGACGCGCTGCTGCAGTGCTTCGGCGTGCCGTCTCCGACGGTGCGTTCGTGGTGACCAGTTCGGACGCGACGACCCGCCGTGTCCGCCAGTTGCTCGACACCGAGCGGGTGCGGACCGTGCAGTTGGGTCCGCCCCGAACCGACGACGCGACGCGATCGTCGGGGCGACGGACCGTCATCCCCGAGCTCATGGATCGACCGTTCGTGCTCGCGCTCGGGACGATGGAGCGCCGCAAGAACCTCCCGACGCTCATCGATGCGTTCGGACGACTCGCTCGAGAACACGAACAGGTTCGTCTGGTGATCGCTGGTGCCCCGGCGAACGACACCGAGGCCGTCGACCGCGCCATCGCCCGACTTTCGCAGGACGTGGCCGCTCGCGTCGTCCGCACCGGGTCCGTCGACGGCGAGACGAAGCACTGGCTGCTCGCCAACGCTCGAACCCTGGCCTACCCGTCGCTCGACGAAGGATTCGGGTTTCCGATCCTCGAGGCCCAGCAGGTCGGCACTCCGGTCGTCGCCAGCACCGCCGGGTCGATCCCACAGATCGCCGGCGCCGCAGCGCTGCTGAGCCCTCCACGCGATGCCGAAGCGCTCGCGGCCAATCTCTACTGGGTCGTGACCAACGACGACATGCACGCAAAGCTGGCCCGTCGCGGGCACGCCAACGTCCGCCGGTTCTCCTGGTCGTCGACGGCGGCAGCGCTCGCGGACATCTACGCGGAGGTGGCACATGGGGCCTGATGCAGTGAACCAGATCGCTGTCGTGTCCGGGGGCGTCGGCGCGGCGAGATTCCTGCGCGGTCTCATCGATGCCATCGACGATCCGAGCACCATCACGGCAGTGGTCAACACGGGCGACGACTGCACCCTGCACGGGCTGTCGATCTCGCCGGACCTCGACACGATCACCTACACCCTCGCCGGAGCGATCGACCCGGATCGCGGGTGGGGTCTCGTCGGGGAGAGTTGGCGCGCGATGGAGTCACTCGAGCGGTTCGAGCAGGTCCGTCCCGAGGGTTCCGCCGCAGCGCCTCGGTGGTTCAACCTCGGCGACCGTGACCTCGCCACGCACTTCTACCGCACCGCCCGGCTCGCGGAAGGGGCGTCCCTCACGACCGTGACCGACGAGATCCGACGTGCGTGGGACGTGCCCATCGCCATCGTGCCGATGTCGAACGACCGACTCTCGACGATGGTCTCGACCCGCGGCGACGATGGTGAGATCACCGAGATCTCCTTCCAGGACTATTTCGTGCGGCTTCGTCACGGTGTCGAGGTCACCGGGGTCCGGTTCGACGGGGCGGCGACGTTGTCGACCGCAGCGCGGGCCGCGCTGACCCACGCGGACACCGTGGTGATCGCCCCGTCCAACCCACTCGTGTCCATCGGGCCGATCCGAACGCTGCCCGATGTCGACGAGCTGCTCTCGGCTCGGCGCGACTCCGTCGTCGCCATCTCGCCGATCGTCGGCGGCGCGGCGCTCAAGGGTCCGGCCGACCGGATGCTGACCGAACTCGGTCACGAGGCCAGCGTCGTCGGCGTCGCTCGCTTGTACGCCCCGATCGCGTCGATTCTGGTCGTCGACTCGGTGGATGCTCACCTCGCGGCCGACGTCGAGTCCGCGGGCATGCGCTGTGTCGTGACCTCCACGATCATGTCCGATCCCGACGTCGCTGCGGCGCTCGCTCGCACGGCGCTCGCCAGCGTTCGCTGACGACACTCGGGCGACGGCGGGCGTTCAGGATTCCGCGGTCAGGCGTCCGACACCGTCGGCGAGGTCGGTCCAGGGTGACCAGGCGAGGTGTATCCGCGCCCGGACCGGTGAGACGGCGAAGCGACCCAGTTCGTCCAACCGAGCTGGGCCGTGCACCGGGTCGATGTCCGATGCACCCTCGACCTGGGCGGCGATCATGGTCCAGAGTTCCGAGATCGGGGTCTGCACGCCCGTCCCGATGTTGATCACGAGTCCGCCGCCACGTTCACCCGCGCGCACCAGCGCATCGACCGCGTCGTCGACGTAGAGCAGATCTCGGGTCTGGCGTCCGCCGCCATCGATGGTGGGTGGCACCCCCGCCAGTGCAGCGGCGTGGAATGCCGCGACGACACCTGCGCCGGCGCGCTGACGTGGACCGTAGACACTCGACATCGCGAGCACGCTGAACTCGATGGCATGGATGTCCCGGTACCAGACGAGCAGATCGACGATCGCTCGTGCGACCACCCCACGCACGCCACGAGCCACCAGCTGCGCTGGCTCTCCCTCCTTCACCGGGATCGCCTTGACCGCCGGGTGACCGTAGATCGCGGTCGCCGGAAGCGCCACGACGACCTTGGTCACACCGTGGCGTCGGGCCGCCTCCACGATGGCCAGTGCTGCGCTGAACGCGGCCCCGTGCGATTCGGCCGGAGCGAGGTGGCGCGGCAGGAGCGCGAGGTGGTAGATGACGTCCGGACGACGGGATCCGATCGACGACTCCGCCTCGCTCGACGCGGCATCGAGGTGATGGATCTTCAGGGACCCGCCCGACGAACGCGCCTCGGCGAGGTTGGCGAGCGAACCCGACGAGAGGTTGTCGATCACATCGACGGTGTGTCCCTCGGCGAGCAGACGATCGACCAGATGCGACCCGATGAACCCCGCTCCCCCGACGACGGCGACGTTCACGACGCGTCGAAACTCCGCGACGGCGTCATGGCGACGGACTCACGCCGTCGACGAGACGACCACCGGCAGCGACCTCTCCCTCGGCTCCGATCATGCTGTCGAGGACGGACGCACCGTCGCCGACTCGACCCATCACGAGCGACCGTTCCACGGTCGCCGCGGCGCCGATGACCGCGCCGGGAAGCAGGACGGTGTCGACGACCCGAGCCCCAGCTCCGACCGTCGAGCGCTCGCCGATGATGCTGTTCGTCACGATGGCATCCGGATGAACGGTCGCCGAGTCGGCGATCGGATCGCACCGATCGAACCGGCGGTTGCCGGCGAGCAGATCCAGGTTGGCGGCCCGGTAGAGGGCCGGCACCCCCGCATCGATCCAGTAGTCGTCGGTCGCGTGGCCGGCGAGCGCTCGGTCGGCGACGAGCCGTTGGAACGTGTCACGTTCGATCGACACCCTGGTGGACGCGGGAATCCGGTCGAGCACCGATGGCTCGAACACGTAGGTGCCTGCGTTGATCAGATTGCTCGGCTCCGTTCCGGGGGCCGGTTTCTCGATGAAGTCCCGGATCTGCCCATCGTCCGCGAGATCGACGACGCCGAACGCCGAGGGGTCGTCGACACCGATCAGATGCAGGGTCGCCTCCGCGCCGAGGTCCCGGTGGGCGCTGACGAGTGCCCCGACGTCGAGGTCGGTCATCACGTCACCGTTGGCGACGACGAACGTGTCGTCGATGCCGGCGAACTCGGCGGCGAACTTGATCGCTCCACCGGTGTCGAGCGGCTCCGGCTCGACCGCGTAGGTCAATGTGACCTCACCGCACCGCCCGTCGGGGAAGGCCTCGATGAACGGTTCCGGGCGGAATCCGAGTGCGAGTACGACGTCGGTGACGCCGCCGCGCTCGAGCCGGCCGACCAGGCGGCTGATCATCGGCTCGTGGCCGATCGGCAGCATCGGTTTGGGCGCCGTGAGCGTCAGGGGGCGCAGTCTCGTACCGAAACCGCCCACCAGGACGACGGCGCGCATGTCAGCCGTCCGTGGTGTCGGGAGCGTCGGTGGCGACGGTCACCGGAGCCGAACCGCTGGTCGGGTTCGAGATCAGGTCCTCGGGAGTGATCTGACCCGTGTCGATGGCGCTGAGCGACGGCAGATCCGGCGCCCATGGCGGCATGCCCACGGTGGTGTCGTCGGGCACGAACGCGATCGCGACCACCATCTGGTCCTGGTTCAACCTGATGTTGTCGAAGTCCGCGATGTAGGTGGTGCCGCCATCGGTGTCGGTGAAGTTGTTCCACACGACCACCTTGAGCTCGGCGTCCTGCTCGTCACCATCGATCGTGCAGGAGGTCTCGCCGTCTTCGAAGACACCCGTCTCCTGCTCGTGCGGCAGGCCGGCGCGCTGCTGTTCGGGGAAGGTGAGCTTGTCGTTGGTCAGGTCGACGTCGTAGTTGTCGAGGAACAGTCCGAGCGTGGCGCGTCGGCCGACGGCGGCCGACGTGAACGGGTGCCAGTGGATCAAGCCGTCGTTGTGGCTGTGGATCCCGGTGCGAGCGAAGTCGGTGTTCGTGAATCCGGTCGAACTCTGCTCTTCGAGGTCACCGTCGAGCTGGAACCAGGTGTCGCAGAGGTAGAAGCCGTACGCGTGGTGCCAGTGGTCGGTCGCCGTGGGCGCCGAGGCATCGGCAGCGGGCCGGCTCTGACGGGCGTAGACCACGAGCAACAGCCCGAGCACCACGATGGCGGCGACGACGACCGGGAACAGTGTGCCGCCTTGGAAACGGACCTTTTTGCCCTGACCGGACTTGGCCAGCTTTGCGGCCTTCTTGGTGGATGACGAGGAGGGTGCCACGAGGACGAAAGGCTAGCGGTGCGGGCGGTCGATCGGGGGTCGGCAACCGGGACGGAGTTCGATCAACAAGTCGTCGTAGGCCGCCCCGACCGCGCTCGGTGAGGCTTCCCGCACGACCCAGGCACGCCCGCGGGCGCCCATTTCGTGCTGGTCAGCAGGTGCCTGCAGCATCGAACGGATCGCGTCCGTGAATCGGTCCGGGTCGTCGGGCGGAACGGAAACGCCGCCACCGGACTCGGCGAGAATTCGCGGCACCGCCGTACCCGGATCGATCGCGGCGACGACGGGACGGCCCGCGGCCATGATCGAGTAGGTCTTGGACGGCACGCTGACACGCCCCAGACCGGCTCGCAACGGCACCACGTGGATGTCGCCGGTCGCCAACAGTTCCGACAGCCTGTCCGGATCGATGTAGCCGGCGAAGCGGACGTTCGCGAGGTCGGCGGCAGCCTCCTCCAGGACCTGTCGGGCCGCACCGTCACCGTTGATCAGGAATGTGACATCGGGGAGTCGTCCCGCCGCGGTGAGGACGAGGTCGAGCGACTGGGAGAAGCCGACGTTGCCGGCGTAGAGCACGACAGGACCGTCGCCGAGGCCGAGCTCGGCGCGATACGGCGTGTTCCGATCGCTCGGCACGATGGCCTCAGTGTCCACGAAGTTGGGGATCACGCGCACCTTCGGGTGATGTCGTGATCCGACCTTCGCGACGACGTTCTCACGCAGGTCGTCCGACAGCACCGTGATCGCATCTGCGGCGGCGTAGCTGGTCCGCTCGAGCCATGAGGCGGCACGGATCACCGACGGGTTCGAGATGGCTCCGGTCTCGATCGCGGCATCCGGGAACACGTCTTGGATGTTGAACACGAGTGGGCCGCGCCGCAACCGGCTCGCCACCCAGCCGGTGAGCCCCAGTGTGAGCGGGGGCGACATGGCGATCACGGCGTCGCATCGGCGGAACCAGCCGCCCGCGCGCAGACACTGCACCCCCGCCAACAACGAGTACGCGACGAAGCCGAGTGCGCGACGCGGCAGGTTCGACTTGTCGGCACCCGGGAAGGGGTGCACACGGGTGATCGAGCCCCACGGGGTCGACTCCGTGCGCACCAGCCGACCGGTCCACCCCTCCTCGATCCGATGTGACCGGTACCAGGGCAGCGAGGTCACGACGTGCACCGTTCTACCCCGGTCGACGAGCTCGTCGACGATGCGAGTGATCACGGTTCCCGTCGGAGCGTTGTCGGGCGCGAAGTGCGGGCACAACACGATGATCGGACGTGTCATGAGACGTCGAGCGTCGCGAGCCGATAGGCCTCGGCGAGCGCCGCTCCCGAGCGTTCTGTGGTGAACGAGCGCGCACGGCGGCGCCCTCGACTGCGCATCGCCTCTGCGTCGGACTCGAGCGAATCGAGCGCACCGGCCCACGCCTCGGCGTCGAGCGGCAGCACCAACCCCGCGTCACCAACCACCTCGACCAGCGCGGGCTGATCCGAGCAGATGACGGGCGTTCCCAGCGCCATTGCCTCGACGACTGGGGCGCCGAAACCTTCGTATCGGCTCGGGAACACGAGCGCCGACGCCAGTGCGACGAGCCCGTCGCGGTGGGCGTCGGAGACGCGTCCCGGCCGGATCACGCGCCGTTCCAGTCCGAGCCGGACGATGTCGGCGTTGACCTCGTCGTCGACCATCCCGGCGCCGCCGAGCAGCACGAGACGAAGGTCGGGATCGGTCCACTCACGGGCCATCACCTCGAGCAGGAACCGGTGGCCCTTGTGCGGGTGTGTGATCGCCGGAAACACGAGCACGCGGCCCGACCCGAGGCCGTAGTCGCGTCGCAGGTCGAACGGTGCCGGCGCGTCGGCTCCCAGCGACGCCTCGACACCGTGGGGGACCACGACCACACGATCGGGATCGACTCCGTACGCGTCGATGACCGTCCCACGGACGTAGTCGGTCGGCACGGCCACGACCGACGCGCGGCGCACCGAGCGGGGAATCGTGTGTTCCAGGTACCGCCGCTTCGTCGACGTCAGGAACTCGGGATGCGTGAGGTACTGGAGATCGTGCACGGTCAGCACGACGGGTCGTCGGCCGACCATCGGGGTGGTGCCGCCGCCGTGGTGCACGATGTCGGAGTTCCGGGTGCGCTTGCGAAGCCAGGTGTGCTCGGCGATGACCCGGCGCGGCCGCTCTCGCCCCGTGATCGACGCGCTCACCATGGGGTAGAGCGCGCGGAGCTCGGGATGGGCATCGACGAACTCCGGCAGGCAGTACAGGGTCGGGATGAACTCGACGGGCTGCGCGGCCAGCCCGATCAGCTGGCGCACGAGGTACTGCTCGGACCCACCGACATCGCCCGGAACGCACCACAGCAGATTGACCCCCACATCGGTCGGCGACAGCTGTGCGAGCGCGGCGGCGCCGGCGGGTTCGGAGTGCTCGTGCTCGGTCATGGGCTGAGTTCACGGTAGACGGCGAGCGTGCGCTCGGCCGATGTCTTCCAGTCGAGTTCCGCGGCTCGGGCCGTGCCCGATTCGGTGAGTGCCACTCGCCGATCAGCCGCTTCGACGATGCCGCGCGCGATGTCGGAGACGTCGAACGGGTCGACGAGCACCGCAGCGCCGCCCGCCACCTCCTCGGTCGACGTGCCGGCGCTCGTCACGACGGCGGTGCCCTGCGCCATCGCCTCGGCGACCGGGAGACCGAATCCTTCGCGTTCGCTGGGGTACGCGAACACCGTCGCGGCAGCGTAGAGCGGCGCCAGATCGGCATCGGGGACGAATCCCAGGAAGAACGCGCCGCCGGGATCAGCGACCCCGAGGTCGCCCCACCCATCGGCCCCCGCGATCACGAGCGGTCCCGGCATGCCCGGTGTCTGCATGGCCTGCACGAGACGAGCGAGGTTCTTGCGTGGTTCGAGCGTGCCGACGAAGAGGACGAACTCGTCCGGGAGCAGGTAGGCGCGTCGCACGCGCCGGACGTCGTCGGCGCTGACCTCGACCCGGTCGACACCCAGGGGGACCAGCCGCAGCACCGCCGGGTCGAATCCGACGTCGGCGCAGTCGCGCATCGTCGCGTCGCTCGAACAGATGACGAGATCGGCCCGCCGCCGGATCACGTCCAGACTGCGTTTCATCATCCGGACACCGTGCTTGGAGAACTTGTCGGGATCGTGGACGAACGCCAGGTCGTGGACCGTGACCACGAGCGGCGACGACGTCGCGCACGGAACGAGTCCGGTGGCGTGGGCCACGTCGATGGGCCCGCTGACCGCCTCGACCTTCGGCCAGTTGAGACGGTTCCACGCCTCGTACAACCACGGACGGGCCAGCGGAAGCATCTCGACGGCTCCCTCGGGCCGGAACTCGGCGATCGGCGGAACGGGGTGTCGACCCGCGACGAGGTGCAGCTCGATGTCGTCGGGTCGCCGCTGCAGCTCCCTGGCGATGCGCAACGCGGCGATGGCGGTGCCACCCGGGCTCGGATGCCAGCACTGCTCGACGGTGTAGGCCACTCGGAGCGGCGGGCGCGACGCGGCGCCGATGTCATTGGCCGGTTCCACGCGCTCCACCGGCACCATCATCGCGTGCGCGCCCGCCGACCGGGCGACACCACCCGACCCGTCCGCTGGCATCGGGCGGTCGGAGCCGTAGTCTCTGCGCCATGACGACGTCACACGCCACAGGCGAGTCGGACACGTACTGGCGGGGCCGCCGCGTGGTCGTGACGGGCGGCGCCGGGTTTCTCGGCCGTCGCGTCGTCGAGCGTCTCGCTGCGCATGGCGCCATCGTCGGCGCACCGCGGAGCCGGGACCACGACCTGACCGTCCCGGGCGCTGCCGAGGCGATGCTCGCCGAGTACGAGCCCTCGATCATCGTGCACCTCGCCGCCGACGTGGGCGGCATCGGCTACAACCTCGACTTCCCCGCACGGCTGTACCTCGCGAACCTGTTGATGGGAACCCATGTCATCGAGGCCGCCCGCGCCGCGACGACCGTCGACAAGACCGTGCTGGTCGGCACGGTCTGCTCGTACCCCAAGTACACGCCGGTGCCGTTCGCCGAAGC
The DNA here is from genome assembly GCA_049593815.1 of Ilumatobacteraceae bacterium. Lineage (GTDB taxonomy): Bacteria > Actinomycetota > Acidimicrobiia > Acidimicrobiales > Ilumatobacteraceae > Sva-07. The sequence goes on from JBAWHL010000129.1 coordinate 14,865, forward strand.
CGATCTCTGGGACGGCTACCCAGAGGAGACGAACGCCCCGTACGGCATCGCCAAGAAGGCGCACCTGATCCATGCGCAGGTCAACGAGCAGCAGTACGGCCAGCGCTTCGCCTATCTCATCCCGACGAACCTCTACGGGCCCGGCGACAAGTTCCATCCATCGGTGTCCCACGTGATCCCCGCGTTGATCAAGAAGTGCGTCGAGGCCACCGAGTCGGGGGCGGGCCACGTCGACGTGTGGGGAACCGGGTCGGCCAGTCGGGAGTATCTCTACGTCGACGATGCCGCCGACGCGATCGTGCGGGCGGCGGAGTCGCACGTCGGCACCGACCCGATCAATCTGGGCGCCGACCGCGAGGTGACGATCAAGGAGACCGTCGAGACGATCGCCGCCCTCGTGAGATTCACCGGGGAACTCGCGTGGGACAGTTCCAAGCCCGATGGCCAGCCGAGACGAGCGGTCGACGGATCACGCGCCGCCGAGCTGCTCGGGTGGCGTCCGGCGATGGACTTCGAGAGCGGCCTGCGCAACACCGTCGACTGGTACCTCGCCAACCGCGAGACAGCCGAACGCGACCCACACGTCAGTTGACGATTCCGGCAGCGACCGCCGCCTCCCGATAGGCGGCGGCGAGGGTCTCGGTCGTCTCGTGGGCGTTCAATCCACTCGGGTTCGGCACCACGAAGAGTCGTGCACCCTCGAAGCCTTCCCGTTGCTCGCCTGGGGACGCCTTCGGTTCTCCGAACGCCGTCCGGTAGGCGGTGATGCCCGCGATCGCGACCACCGCGGGCCGATGTTCACGCACGAACGCGCGCAGGATCGCTCCACCGGAGCGCAGTTCGTCGTTGGTGAGATCGGATGCCTTGACGGTCGCCCGGGCCACGACGTTGGTGATGCCGATCCCACGTCGCACCAGCTCGGCACGCTCGATGTCGGACATTCCC